>JAQSDT010000386.1 GCA_029946075.1 bacterium
ACAAACCGATCGAGGAACCGGCTCGGGACCATGGCGACCAAAGCTGCCGATATGCTGATTGCACGCCGCGCCGACACGCGCGCCCGGGCGGATTTTGCGACCTGGAAGATGCTGGGCAAGCTCAACGGCGCGTCCGCCCTGCCCGCCGAGGCCCAGGGGTTCCTCGAAAGCTACCGGCAGATGCTGAAACAGATGACCGACGCCGACGCGTCGGAAGCCACCATCCAGATCATGTACGGGGCATACTACGCCGAGATGGGCGGCACCGGCGCGCCGCCCGAAATCCCTTCGCGCGCGAACGAGCAGACCAACGATGCCGGCAACGTCACCGCGTTCCGCCGGCCGGAGCCGCGCCCGAAGCAGGCAGCGTCAGGACCGGCCGCCAAGCGCCCGCTCCCGGTGGCGCTGATCTTCGTCTGTCTTGCCGTGGTGTATGTCGGCATCCGTTTGTACTGGCGCTGAAGCCGCGGTTAAAATCGGGGTTACGGCTTAAGAGCGCATGTCCGCCTTGTCGCGATGTCCACCGCCCCATGGTCTACTTGATTTGCCGGCGACGTAATCGCCGAAACTGTAGCGCGCCGCAATAGAGGTAAGATACAGGCAGACTTAACAAGGCCGGCTTTGATGCACAACCTTAGATGGTTTAAGAGTAGCTAAATCTACTCTTTACTTGCGCTTACGTTCGAACTCATTCCAACTCGAACGCCAGTGCAATGGGCGGAAAACTTCGTGAATACAACAGAAATAGAGGCTGAGCCGGCTCGAAATAGTGCCTTGATTGCGACGTTTGGCGTCGTCTTTGCTCTTTTGTCCTGGATTTTTCTAAATCTGGAAAACTATCTCGCTGCCCGGCAAATTTCGGATCAGCAACAAATATTCATTGATTCGATAATCTCGACCGAGCGACTTCTACAGTTGAGTCCTATCGTTGCGCTGCTTCTGTTCCGCAGAATAAAGATCATTGCACTTCCGTTTGCGGTCATCTCATTCTTCGCTTTCACCGGTCGCGTCTACTACCTGTTGAAGTTCTCTCACCTTGGACCAGCCGCCCTCCCGCATGCTTTTGATTGGGCGAGCCTGTTGCAATCTATTCTCGGTCGGGTCTCAGTTTGCGTGCTTGGCTTTTGGGCGATCATGCGATTGATATTTCTACTCAGCGACACTCTTAAGAAGATTCAGGCTGCGGAGTAGATGGAGCAAGTAGCCCGCATGAGCGGAGCGACATGCGAAGACCTGGATGTCGCTTCGCTCATCTCGGGTACGGTCACTACAAAATTCAGTATCGTGCCCCCGCCGCTTCATGGCCACGCCGCGTAGGATGGCCCGCTCCGCGCATGCTCCAGACGGATCTGCCGCCGATAGTTTCCGGGTGACGCTCCCTGATATTTGCGGAAGAAGCGGTTGAAATACGCCGGATCGCGAAATCCGAGACCGTATCCGATCTGCTCGACCGGAAGGTCGAGCTGTTGCAGACGCGCGCAGGCTTCGCGCAGCAGGCGTTCGTGGATGATCGCGCGCGGGCCGCAATTCTTCTCGCGCTGGCAGTGGGCGTGCAGCTTGTCGGAGGTGACGCCGAGCGCATCCGCATAGCGCGCCACCGCCCAGCCGTCGCGATAATGCAGTTCGACCATTTGCAGGAAGTTGCCGACCAGCGCCGGACCGCCGCGCACGGATATCTCTTCGCGCTCTTCATGCGTGACGCTGAGCCGCCACAGCTGCAGGCATAGCAGCAGCAGATGCGATGAAATCAGCGTCGCCGCGCCAAAGCCCGGCGTGCGCAACTCGGCGACGACAGCGCGGCATGATCCGTCGATCGCATCCAGATGCGGCGGCAACGCTTCGCCTGATATCAGCGCGACACGCTCCGTCGTTCGGCGCAAATGCAACGCCTCGGCATTCCCGGCGACGATCTTGATCAGCAAATCGTCATCGATCGACAGCAGAAACCCTTGCGCGCCGGCGCCAACCTCGACCGTGGCGTCGACATTGCCGGGCAGCCAGAGCAGCGTGCCCGCTTCCAGCGCCACCTCCGTCCCCTGCCAGGAGGCGCGGCCGCGGTCCGACTGCAACAACAGCAGATGCGCCCGGCGCTCGGCCTTCTGGCGGATCGACCATGATCGCGCCGCCAGCGACGCGGAAAAGGCCTCGGCCCGCACCGCCAGCGCGATGCCCACCGGCAGGCCGTTCATAGAGAGCGACGCCGGTAACATTCCGCCTCCTGAGACAATCCGCCGCCCGCGAACGGGCCCAATTGCCAGAAAAGTACAATACATCCCCGGCTGCGTCCAATTCCAAGCCTCCCGAAACCTCCCCTAACGTCGGCCCAACCCGAGCGCCAACCCAACGGCGCCGGTCGAAGCACTCTGGGAGGAGCACATGACGACATTTTTGACGCGCCGCGCCGCATTGTTCGCCGCCGCCACCTGCGCCGCCACGCTTGGTCTTTCCGCCGTCGCGGAAGCCCAAAGCTCGATCAAGATCGGCTACGCGATCTCGCGCACCGGCCCCAACACCGGCGGCGCCGCCGTGACCACGATCCCCAACTACGAATTGTGGGTGAAGGAAGTGAACGCCGCCGGCGGCATCAAGCTCGGCGACAAGCGCGTGCCGATCGAGGTCGTGCAGTACGACGACCGCTCCAACGCCGAAGAGGCCGTGCGGGCGCTGGAACGGCTGATCAACCAGGACAAGGTCGATTTCATCCTGCCGCCCTGGGGCACCGGCCTCAACCTCGCCGTCGGCCCGACGCTGAACCGCGAAGGCTATCCGCACCTCGCCGCAACCGCCGTCACCGACCGCGCGCCGGAGCTTGCCAAGCGCTGGCCCAACAGTTTCTGGATGCTCGGCACCTCAGCCGATGCCGCCAAATCGCTGGTCGAACTGCTGAGCAAGCTGCGGGACGAAAAGAAGATCGGCGACACCGTGGCGATGGTCAGCATCGCCGACGGTTTTGGCATCGACCTCTCCGGCGCGGCGCGGCCGGCGCTGACCAACGCAAAATTCAAGCTCGCCTACGACAAGAGCTATCCGATCGGCACGCAGGATCTCGCGCCCATCGTCAACGAGGTCAAGGCGCTCAACCCCGACGTCTTCATCGCCTTCAGCTATCCGCCGGATACGCTGGCGCTGACCGAGCAATCGCGTATCGCCGGATTCAACCCGAAGATTTTCTACACCGGCGTCGGCACCGCTTTCCCGCTCTACAAGGGCAAGTTCGGCAAGAACACCGAGGGCGTGATGGGCATCGGCGGCTGGAGCGGCGACAGCCCGGCCATCAAGGACTACCTCGCCCGCCACAAGGCCTCCGCCGCCAACGGCGCCGAGCCGGATCGCTGGGCGAGCGCCGTGACCTATGCCAGCCTGCAGATGCTGCAACAGGCGATCGAACGCGTCGGCAAGGTCGACCGTGCGGCGGTCATCAAGGATCTGCAGACGGGTACGTTCGATACCGTGATCGGCAAGGTCAAGCTCGAGAATAACATGCCGACGCGTTACTGGTGGGTCGGCCAGTGGCAGGACGGCGAGTTCTACGGCATCGCCCCTGCGAGCAACGAAGGTGCGCGCAAGGCCGTCGTGCCGAAGCCGGCGTGGGTCGCGCCGTAACGTCACACGAGAGACGCAGCCGGCCACGCCATGACCAACGCCATCCTGACCGGCCTGATGCTGGGCGGCATGTATGCGCTCATCGCCATGGGGCTCACGCTCCAATACGGCGTTGCGCGCATCATGAACCTCTCCTACGGCGAGTTCCTGATCGCCGCCGCCTTTGCAGCGCACTGGCTGTTCACCGGTTGGGCTGTCAGTCCGTTCGTCGGACTGGCGTTGGTGGTGCCGGCGGCCTTCGTGCTGAACTTTGCGATCTACAAGGTGCTGCTGACGCCGCTGGTGCGCCGCGCGCCCAACCGCGACGCGCTGGAGGTCGACAGCATCCTGGCGACTTTCGGGCTCACCTTCGTGATTCAAGGCACGATGGTCGCGATGTTCGG
>JAQSDT010000387.1 GCA_029946075.1 bacterium
ACGCACCTTGAGAACTACGTCCCACGCCGATACCAGCAACTTGGCGCCCATCCAGATCATCAGCGCGAGCACCACCACCACGGCGGAGTTCAAGGCGGCGATCGACAGGACGCGCCAGCGGATCGGCACCGCGCGCAGCCACTGGACGATGCGCACGCGGCCGCGCACGACGAAACTCGCCGGCCGTTCCACTGCTCCGTCCTGTTGCCGCGCGTCGGTCAACTTCACTCCACCTTGCGTATATTTTCGATCAGGCGCGCCATCGCCGGATCGGCCTGCACCTTTTTGTAGAGCCCGGCCATCGCGGCCTCGAACGGCTTGCGGTCGATCTCGGTGACGATCTTGACGCCGGCGGCTTCCGCCTGCTTGCGCGAGCGTTCTTCCAGATCCCGCCATTTCTCACGCATGAAGCGGCTCGAGCGCTGCGCCGTCTCGCGGAATGTCTTCTGGTCGTCTGCCGACAGGCTGGCCCAGGCCTTCTGCGACATCACAAGAACTTCCGGACTCATGGTGTGTTCCGTCAGCGTGTAATAGCCGGCGGATTTGTAGTGATTGGTGGTGACGAAGGACGGCCAGTTATTTTCGGCGCCGTCGATCAGCCCGGTGGAGAGCCCGGTCAACACCTGCCCGTAGGGCAATTCGACCGGCACCGCGCCGAGCGCGCGGATCATCTCCGACATCTGCTCGGATTGCTGAACCCTGACGCGAAGGCCCTTGAGGTCGGCCATCGAATGGATCGGCCGGACGCTGTTGTAGATCGAGCGTGCGCCGGAATCGTAAAAGGCGAGGCCGACGAAACCATAGGGCTCGAAGCTGGCGAGGATCTCGTTGCCGATCGGCCCGTCCAGCACCTTCTGCTGATGTTCGATGGATCGGAACAGGAACGGCATCGCCAGCACGTTCATCGCCGGCACCATCGTTCCGATCAGGGCGACGTTGGTGCGGTTCAGGTCGATGGCGCCGACCCGGGTCTGCTCCAGCGTTTCCTTTTCCTCGCCGAGCTGGCGCGAATGGAACACCTTGATCTGGTGGCGGCCGCTGCTGCGTTCCTCGACCAGGCTGCCCATGTAGAGCAGCGCCTGGACGGTCGGATAGCCCTCGCTCTGGGTATCGGCGGCGCGAAATTCGCGCGCGAAAGCGCCCGTTGAGACCGCCGTCAGGTACAGCGCAACAACAAGCGTGATGGTCCGCGAAATGTCGGCGCGGCGGTACACAGGCAACAATCCCCTTGGTGATGGAGTCCGCGGCGGGAGAAAAAGGTTCAAAGGTTTTTTAGCAGAACCGTCCCGCGCTTGCTATGGAGGCATGGCTGGCTGATCGCAGCCATGGTTATCGTGGGGGACCGGTTGCAATCGCCGATTGTGCGCTGCGATTGGATTCACCGCGTATCGCAGCAAGGCAGGGGTAGTCGTTCGTGAAGCTGGTTTCGAGGTTCTTGCAGATCGCCGCGCTGGCGGCTTTGGTGCTGGCGGCGCCGGCGCAGGCCGCCACCGAAATCATGTGGTGGCACGCGATGTCGGGCGAACTCGGCAAGCAGCTGGAAAGACTGGCTACCGATTTCAATGCATCGCAGTCCGACTACCGGATCGTGCCGACCTACAAGGGCAACTACACCGAGACCGTGACGGCGGCGATTTTCGCCTTCCGTTCACGCAGCCAGCCGGCGGTCGTGCAGGTCAACGAGATCGCCACCGCGACCATGATGGCGGCCAAGGGCGCGATCTATCCGGTGTTCGAATTGATGCGCGATCAGTCGGAGCAATTCTCGCCCGAGGCCTATCTGCCGTCCGTGACCGGCTACTACGCCGACGTCGCCGGCAACATGCTGTCGTTCCCGTTCAACGTCTCGACGCCGATCCTCTATTACAACAAGGATCTGTTTCGTGCCGCCGGGCTCGACTCCGAGGCGCCGCCGAAGACCTGGCCCGAGATCGGTGCTGCCGCGAAGCGGCTGCGCAGCGTGGGGGCGGTCTGCGGACTGACGACGTCGTGGCCGTCCTGGGTCAATGTCGAGAATTTCTCCGCCTGGCACAATCTGCCGCTGGCGAGCCGCGGCAACGGCTTTGGCGGCCTCGACTCCGAGCTGACATTCAACAACCCGACGGTGGTTCGCCATGTCGCGCAGCTGGCGGAATGGCAGGCGACCAAGGTGTTCGACTACAGCGGTCGCGGCCAGTCGGCCGAGCCGCGCTTCCAGAAGGGCGAGTGCGGCATCTTCATCGGCTCGTCGGCGACGCGCGCCGACATCAAGGCCAATTCGAAATTCGAGGTCGGCTACGGCCTGATGCCGTATTGGCCCGACGTCGCCGGCGCGCCGCAAAACACCATCATCGGCGGCGCCACGCTGTGGGTGCTGCGCGACCGGCCGCGCGCCGAGTACACCGGCGTCGCCCGCTTCTTCGCCTATCTGTCGAAGCCGGAGGTGCAGGCCGCCTGGCACCAGAACACGGGCTATCTGCCGATCACCCGCGCCGCTTTCGACCTGACCCGTGCGCAAGGCTTTTACGACCGCAATCCCGGCGCCGCGATCGGGATCGAGCAGATGACCCTGAAGCCGCCGACGGCGAATTCGAAGGGCATCCGGCTCGGCTCGTTCGTGTTGATCCGGGACGCGATCGACGATGAACTCGAGCAGGCCTTTAGCGGCAAGCGCACCGCGCAATCCGCCCTCGACCTTGCCGTTGAACGTGGCAACCGCCTGCTGCGCCAGTTCGAGCGTGCCAATCCGGACAGGTAACGCAGGCTGGCATCGCGAACGCCTTCCGCTATCCCTTCTTCTGAATCAGCGAGGCCATCTGCGACAGCGCGCCGATCAGGCGGCCCCATCCCTGGCTGTCCCTGCCACCCGACTTGGCCTGCTGGATGATCCCCGATATCGCCGACCGGGCTTGCGTGATGGCGGAGAGCGCCTGGACCTTGCTGGTCGCGGCCCGCAATTGCGAGGCGGCGGTCTGCAGTGCCCGTGCGGCCACCGGGGCTTCCGGGTCGCCCCTGACGCGCCCGATCATGTCGGCCTTGTGATCGAGGTTGGTGGCGACGCAGTTGTACAAGGCCTTGCCGGTCAAGGCGCCGCACGACCCCGCCGTGGCGGGCCGGTCGGCCAGCAATGCGCCGAAGGCGATCAAGGCCGCCAGGATGAAACCGCGGACGCAAAATCCCGCGAATCTTCCACGATAGTTTCCGATTTCAAACGTCAGTGATTGCATCGTCCAGTCCCCCTGTTTTGCAGTTTGCGGCATCCGCCAATTCGGATCCGTCTACTGCGACCCCGCTGGTGCGACGGTGTTGCCCACCGTGAATTCGCACGGCACCGTCCTCAGCTTCGGTTCCCCCTTAAGCGCAAACAATTTTTCCCACTGTGATCTACGGCACACAACACCGCCGGGTGTATCCTCGACGATCACGACCGAATAGAGCCGGTCGCGCTTCTGGAACGCCTTGATGCTGGTGTCTTCGGGAAAGGTCTGCAGCAGCGTCAGGATGCCGTGTCCACTCTCGTTGTCGGCGGCGATGCCGGCAATTCCGGAGAAGGTGCGCCATTTGCCGCCTTCGATCGTCGCGCCGATGAAGACGCCTTCGGTGACGGTATTCTGAAGTATTTTCTGCTTGAGAAAGCCGGGACCGAGTTCGGCACTGAGCCGCAGCTTGTTCTTCAGGCTCGGCGAATAGAAAATCTTGTCGGTGCCGCCCTGGAAAACGATGGTAGTGCCTTCGGGCCCGCCCGCCAGCAAATTCTGGAATTCACGTCCGCTCAGCACGCCGGCGTGAACGGGCATCGCAAGCCATGCCGGCATCGCCAGCATGATGGCGAAGGCGATCAATGGATGCCGGCTGGCGGCAGCCCCGGGATGGATGGCTCTCGATGGCATGATGGAAGTCGCAAGGCCCGCAACAACAGCTTTGGTCAAAAAATCGCAATGGGCAGTCGCGCGAAGCCAACCATACCGGGGGATGATCGTCAATTTGACGACGGGC
>JAQSDT010000388.1 GCA_029946075.1 bacterium
TCTCCCGGAAATGTCTTTTGTTGATTTGCGTTTAGGCGCTACGCGGCGCTGCTGCTCGGATCGATTAAGGTTGGAAGAGCCACCCCAAGTCAAGCGAGGGAATGAGGCTTGGCACGCACGGGGCTCCCGCGTAATTGGATGGCGTCAGGCAGCGGGCCGGCGCTAGTATCGCGCTCAATATTCTCTGCAACAGAAAATTCAAACGGGAGCAAACATGGACCTCAAATTCTCCAGGGTGACGCGCAAGGGCCCGATCACCATCATCACGCTGTCGCGGCCCGAAGTGTACAACGCGCTGCATACCGACGCGCATTTCGAACTCACCAAGGTGTTCGACGACTCCTCCGCCGATCCCGAGCAGTGGGTGGCGATCGTCACCGGCGCCGGCGACAAGGCGTTCTGCGCCGGCAACGACCTGAAATGGCAGGCGGCGGGCGGCAAGCGCGGCTGGGACAAGGGCGGCTTCGCCGGCCTCACCTCGCGCTTCGACTGCGACAAGCCGATCATCGCCGCCGTCAACGGCGTGGCGATGGGCGGCGGCTTTGAAATCGCGCTGGCTTGCGACCTCATCATCGCCTCCGAAAACGCGACCTTCGCGTTGCCGGAGCCGAAGGTCGGCCTCGCAGCATTGGCCGGCGGCGTGCACCGCTTGCCGCGGCAGATCGGGCTGAAGCGCGCCATGGGCATGATCCTCACCGCGCGGCATGTTTCGGCCAAGGAAGGCCTCGAACTCGGCTTCGTCAACGAAGTGGTTCCGCAGGGCGAGGCACTGGCGGCCGCCGAGCGCTGGGCCGAGACGATTTGCAAGAATTCGCCGATGTCGATCCGCGCCTCCAAGCAGGCGATCCAGCGCGGCCTTGACGGATCGCTGGAACAGGCGATCGCCGAACAGCGGGAATATCCCGCGGTCAAGGCGATGGCTGCCTCGCAGGATTACATCGAGGGTCCGAAGGCGTTTTCGGAGAAGCGCGCGCCGAAATGGCTGGGGCGGTAAGGCTCCGCTCTGCCCCGTAGGATGGGTAGAGCGAAGCGATACCCATCGCCACTCACACCGGCATTGATGGGTATCGCTGCGCTCCACCCATCCTACTTATTCCCCAACTCCCGCTTGTACGATGCGTAGCTCGGCTGATCGACGGCGAGCTTGTCCATCGTCGTCTGCCACAGATGCTCCGCCAACCCCGGCGTCTGCAGGTCAACCTCGCCTTTGGTGATCTTCTCCGACAGCGTGCGGTTAAGGTCCATCAACGAGCCGTCCTCGCCAAGCAACAGCTTCAGCCGCGCGGTTTCCGCCGCATCGCTGCCCTGCTCCAGCGCCAGCTGGCGGGTCACCAGATCCAGCGCGTTGATGCCGACGCGGAGCTTGAACGCGTTGTGGCCCTTGATGGCGGGCGTAATCTCGTTGCGGAGGAAGTCGGCGACCGCCTTGATCAGCTCTGATGGTGTCGGTTCGTCCTGCATTATTTCCCCCTCGGGGCAAGCAACCGCAACAGATCGATCTCCGTCTCCGACGAGCGTCGGCCGATCATGGCGCGTTCCATCGAATGGTCGGGGCCCTGGCGGAAACGCTGCATCATGCCGCAGCACATGATGCCCCAGCGCAAGGTACCCATCACTTCCCAGAACATCACGCGGTCCGGATCGGCCTTGCGGCCGGCTTCCTCGTAGCCCGCGAACAATTCCTCACGCGTGCCGAAACCGCCGACCGGCTTGTCGATCTCGCCGAAGCGCCAGGAGTTGACGCAGATCCAGCCGAGATCCTCCATCGGGTCGCCGAAATGCGCGAGCTCCCAGTCCAGCACGGCGCGCACGCCGTCGGGGCCGATGATGAGGTTGCCGTGGCGGAAATCGCCGTGCACCAACGTCACGTCCCTGGACGGACCGGGATCGCGTTCGCGCAGCCAGCGCAGGGCGAGCTCGAATACCGGCCGCGGCCAGTTGAGGCTGCGGTATTCGCGCTCGAGGTCGGCGATTTCTTTGGTCGCCGTCATCTCCCGCAACTTCGGGAGCTTCTCCGCCGGCAGACCGTGGATGCCGGCAATCACCCTGCCGAGCTGCCGCGCCAGAATGGGGCGTGCAGCCGCGAATTGTTCGTCGCGCAAGATCTTGCGGGCGATGGTTTCGCCCTCGATGCGCTGCATGATGAAACCGCGGCCGAGATCGTCCTCCGGCTTCAGCACATGCATCACGCGCGGCGACGGCAGGCCGGCATCATGCGCCAGCTGCATCAGCACGGCCTCGGCATCGAGCCCGGCCGCCCTTCCCGGCGACGCGCCATATCCGGGCGGCGCACGGCGCAGGATGGCGCCGGCAGTGCCGCTGCCGTGAACGATGTCGAACGTCCAGGTCTCCTGGCTGGCGCCGCCGGAAAGTTTTGCCGCGCCAGTGACGCCGGTCGCCCCCGGATACCAGGAGGCGACGCAGCGTCCGAGTTGCTCTTCGATCATTTGCCTTTGAACTTGGCCGGGCGCTTTTCGAGGAACGCGGTGACGCCCTCCTTGAAGTCTTCCGCGGCACCGGCGACGCGCTGCGATTCGAATTCGAGGTTGAGCTGCTCCTCGAACGAGTTCTCCGGGCTATCCCAGTAGAGCTTGCGGATCAGCGACAGCGCGATGGTCGGACCGTTGGCAAGGTCGTGCGCCAGCTTCATCGTTTCTTCCATCAAGACCGCATCGTCATACACGCGGTTGACGAGACCCCACTCCAGCGCCTTCTCGGCCGGCAGCCGCTCGCCCATCAGCGAGAGCTCGACCGAACGCGCCTTGCCGATCATGCGCGGCAGGAGCCAGGTCGAGCCGCAGTCCGGCACCAGGCCGATACGGCGGAATGCCTGCAGGAAGTAGGACGAACGCGCACACAGGATCATGTCGCCCATCAGCGCGAAGCTCATGCCGGCGCCCGCGGCGGGGCCGTTGACCGCTGTCACGATCGGACAGTGAAGCTTACGGATGCGGCGCAGGAACGGATGGAAGCCGATTTCCAGCGAGGAGCCGGCGTTGCTCTTGCCGGGCTTCTGGTTGTTGCGGCCCTGCAGGTTGGCGCCGGTGCAGAAGGCGCGGCCGGCGCCGGTCAGGACGACGCAGCGCACTTCCGCTTTCCTGTCGTCGATCTCGTCGAGCGCCTCGCCGAGCCCGCCCAGCATGTCCATCGAGACCGCGTTCATGACCTCCTGGTGATCGAGCCTGAGAATGGCGACCGACCCATCGAAATCGAGCGTGACGTGCTTGAACTGCATTGTTTCCTCATGACTTGTGTTTACGCGCTATTTCGCTGCGCGAAAGATCAGACCTGATGCCTCGGCCCATATTTGATTTTCCGGACGCGCTTGTCCATGGTTGCACCAGAACATCTGCCCGCCACTGGGCGCACGGCTTAGCCTGCACCAAACCAAATGGAAATATCTCATGAGCATTTTCGATCTTACCGGCCGCACCGCCGTCATCACCGGCGGCAATGGCGGCATAGGCCTCGGCATCGCGCAGGCGCTGAACGCACAAGGCTGCAACGTCTCGATCTGGGGCCGTAATGCCGACAAAAACAAGAGCGCCGCCGCGAGCCTGGCAGCCGGACCCGGCAAGGTACATACGCAGGTCTGCGACGTCAGCGACTCGGCTTCTGTGAAGACTGCGATGAAGGCGACGCTCGACACCTTCGGCCGCGTCGACGGCTGCTTTGCCAATGCCGGCATCGGCGGCGGCGGACGCCGCGCCTTCATCGACCGCACCGAGGAAGAATGGCGGCGCATGTTCGCGACCAATCTCGACGGCGTGTTTCACGTCTTCCAGGTCGCCGCGCGCCACATGACCGAACGCGCCGATGCCGGCGACAAGTTCGGCCGCCTTGTCGCGACATCCAGTCTCGCCTCGCTGTTCGGCACCGCCCGCAACGAACACTATGCCGGCACCAAGGCCGCGCTTAACGCGCTGTGCCGCGCACTCGCGGTCGAACTCGCGCGCTACGGCGTCACCGCG
>JAQSDT010000389.1 GCA_029946075.1 bacterium
ACCGAACGTTTTTGCCGTCGACATAGCCGACGTCGCGCAGGGCTTCCCGTATCCATGTCGAGGTCGGTTCGGGATTGGCGGGCAAGAGAATGCCGATGACAGGCAGCTTCGCCTGCGCACGAACCGCCATGGGCCACGCCACGACCGAGCCGCCGAGCAAGCCGAGAAATCGTCGTCGTCTCATGAAGCCCTCAGGAGGTCGGCTGGCTGCGTGCAGCGTATGACGGCAAGTGCGTATCGATGTGTAGACGGAAACGCAGGCGCGGCGATACAGGCCATGTCGGGTTTGCCCCAAACGCCGCGGGGGCGCTTGTCGTTCCAGCCTGGAGCCGAGGCCGTTCACTCCAGATGGATGCGAATGCCTTTGGCGCCGTTGAGCAGCCGCTTCAGATGAAACCCGGCGAGCGTGTCGTCGCCATGGGCGCCCACAACCGCCGCGAATGCCGGCATCGCGGCGGCATCGCCGGCCTCCAGCCTGGCAAAGGCTTCGGAATATTGCGCGGTCGCGGGCGCAGCAAACGCATCGGCCAGCATGGGCTCGTAGGCGCGCAGCGGTTCGCTGCGGCCGCGCAGCATGAGATCGCCGACCGGCCGGCCGCGGAAATCCCCGGCGCCGTCGGCGACCGCCGCGCTGATGCAAATGCGGGTGCCGAGATATTTGTTGGCGCTCTCGAGCCGGGCGGCCGTGTTGATGGTGTCGCCATAGGCGGTGTAGTCGAAGAACCGACTGCCGCCGAAATTTCCGACCAGCGCCGGGCCGGCATGCACGCCGAGCCGCGTTGCGCCGAAGTTTATGCCTTTTTCCTTCCAGCGCAGGGCAAAAGCGAGTGCCCAGGCATCCAGAGCCTGCGCGCAGGCAATCGCGCGCCGGGCGTAGTCCGGCTGGTCGCCGGGCGCGTTGAACAGAACCTGGATCGCGTCGCCGATGATCTTGGCCACCGTGCCCTCATGGTCGAACACGACGTCGGTCATGCCTCCGACATATTCGTTCAGCAGCGCGCCCAGAATGTCGGGCGGAGCGGTCTCGACCAGCGTGGTGAAGCCCGTAATGTCCGTAAAGATGACCGCGACATCCCGCCAATGCACCTCCATTCCGTCGCTGTCGCTGTCGGCGGCCAGCCGGCTTGCAATCTGCGGCGAGAAATAGCGCGAGAGCGAGGCGTGGGCGCGCTCGGCCTCGGCCTGGCGGCGGCGCGTCTCACGCATCATCTCGACGTGCCGGATGGTCTTGTCGATCGTCATTTCGAGATCGGCGAAATCGATCGGCTTGGTCAGGAAGTCGAACGCCCCGCGGTTCATGGCGGTGCGGATATTGTTCATGTCGCCGTAGGCCGAAACGATGACGGTCGACTTCTTCTCGTCGGCTTCCTGCAGCTTTGACAGCAGCGACAGGCCGTCCATCCGCGGCATGTTGATGTCGGACACGACCATGTCGACCTGCGGGTTCGCCGCGATCGACTCCAGCGCCTCGACGCCGTCATGGGCGAATACGAACGTGACCGTCCCCTCGCGGATTTGCCGCCGGAATTTCTGCAGCACCAAGGCTTCGAGGTCGGGCTCGTCATCGACGACGAGGATCGTGGCGGTCATGCGGCCTGCCCGAGCCTGGTGTCGATCTCGTGACGCAGCAGCGCAAAGTCGATCGGCTTGGTCAGAAGCCCGACAGCGCCGTTCTCGATCGCCTTGCGGCGGGTTTCCACATCGCCATAGGCGGTAATCATGATCACCGGCACGTCGGGCCGTTCCGCACGCACCTTCGGCAGCATTTCGAGCCCGCTCATGCCGGGCATGTTGATGTCGGACAGGATCAGGATCAGCGACGGGTCCTTGATGTCAACCGCACGCGCCAGCGCCGCCGGCGCCGAGGGCGCAAACTCCATCAGAAAACGTCCGGACTTGAGGTCGCGCCTGAACTGCTGACGAAACAGGGCTTCGACGTCGGGTTCGTCGTCCACGACGAGGATGTAAACGCTCAATTGCTGCCTCCGCTAATCGCTTTTGCCGCCACATTGCGCGGCAACGTAATAATGAATTCGGTAAATGATCCCGGCTCGGAAACGACGTCGATACTGCCACCATGTTGTTTCACCACGATGTCGTGGCTCATCGACAGGCCAAGCCCGGTACCCTCGCCGGCGGGCTTGGTGGTGAAGAAGGGATTGAACATCTTCTCGCGGACCTCTGCCGGAATGCCGGTGCCGTTGTCGCGAATACGGATTTCTATTCTGTTGCCGATGGTTTTGGTGCTCGCGTTCAGGATCGGCTCGTAGCCTTCCTCGCCGGCTTCCCGCCGCTTTGCGGTGGCGTAGAACCCGTTCGAGATCAGGTTGAGGAAAACCCGGGTGATTTCCTGCGGGTACAGGTCGATCATGCCTGCCGACGGATCGAAGTCGCGCGTCAGCGTGATGTTGAAGCCGGGCTTTTCCGCGCGGGCGCCGTGATAGGCGAGATTGAGGCTCTCCTCGACGATGGCGTTGATGTCGGCGGGCCGGTGTTCGCCGGCGCCCTCGCGCGAGTGCAGCAGCATGTTCTTGACAATCGAATCGGCGCGCTTGCCGTGCTGCACGACCTTTTCGAGGTTGCCCTTGAGCATGTGGGTGAGCTCGTCGATTTCCTCGCGGGTTTTGTCGTCGACCGGGGCGTCCTTGAGCACCTCGTTCAGTTCGTCGATCAGTTCTCCCGACAGCGCCGAGAAATTGTTGACGAAGTTGAGCGGGTTCTTGATTTCGTGGGCGATGCCAGCGGTGAGCTGGCCGAGCGAGGCCAGCTTTTCGGTCTGCACCAGGCGATCCTGCGCGGTACGGAGGTCATCGAGCGAAAGCGACAACTCCGTGGTTCGTTCGCGCAGTTCGTTCAGCAGGCGGGCGTTCTCGATCGCGATCACGGCCTGGTTGGCGAAGTTGGTCACGAGCTGGGTCTGCTTGTCCGTAAACGGCTTGACCTCCTGGCGGAAAATGGTGATCGCGCCGATCAGCTCTTCTTCCCTCAGCATGGGAACGATGACCAGGGTCCTTGCTCCCGCAAGATCGGCCAGGGCGCGAACATTCCGGTTGCCCTCGAGATAGGGCGGCTGTGTCCTGATATCGGCGATATGAACGGCCTGGTGCGTTCTCTCGATGATGCCAAGGCCGCTCTGCGGATGCGGCTGGATCGTCTTGTGAAGCTGCGTAGCCGAATAGGCTTCCGGGGCGTTGTACAACGCAACCGTATTGAAGCCGCCGTCTTCATAGAGATTCATCGTGCCGAAATTGGCACCGCAAATGCGGGTCGCGTTCTCGAGCATCTTCTGGAAGACCGGCTGCAAGTCGCCCGCCGAGGAGCTGATCACCTGCAATACTTCCGACGTGGCGGTCTGCTGCTCGAGCGACTCGCTCAGCTCGGCCGTCCGCCGCTCGACCTTGTTTTCGAGGTCGGCATAGGATTCCTGCAGCCGGGCGCCCATGTCGTTGAACTGGTTGGCGAGCCCTTCCAGTTCGTCGCCGGTCTTGATGTCGATACGCTGGGCAAAATCGCCGCTGCCGATCCGCTCCGCGCCGGCGCGCAGCGCCTGGATCGGGCCGACCATGCGCCGCGCCAGGAAAATTCCGGCCAGCATGGCAAACAGCAATGCGCCGGCCAGCACGATCGCAAGCCGTTGCAGGGCCTGATACAGCGACGCGTAGGCTTCGGTAACCGGAAGCTCCACGAACATGGTCCAGCCGAGCGGCGAGATCGGCGCGTACGCGGTCAGAACTTCCTCACCACCGATGTTCTTCGCGCCTTGCAGTGGATCCATCGCTTCCGGATTTCCCGACATCGCCGCCTGCACCTGCGTCAGCTTCGACATGTCGGTGCTGCGCAGCACCAGGCTGATATCGGGATGGGCGATCAGGCGCCCTTGCGCGCCAACCACATAGGCGCGGCCGTGCTCCCCCACCTTGATTTGCGAGACCACGTCCCGGATCAGCTTCAGATTGACTTCGG
>JAQSDT010000390.1 GCA_029946075.1 bacterium
GCTGCTGGAGCGCGAGCCGGGCCTCAAGATGTCGGTATCGGCGACGACGCGTCCGATGCGGCCGGGCGAGGTCGAGGGGCGCGATTATTTCTTCGTCGACAAGCCGAAATTCGAACAGATGGTCAAGCAGGGCGAACTGCTGGAATGGGCCACCGTGTTCGACAATCTCTACGGCACGCCGCGCGCGCCGGTGGAAGCGGCGTTGTCGGCGGGACGCGACGTCTTGTTCGACATCGACTGGCAGGGCACGCAGCAATTGCATCAGAAGGCGAGCGTCGACGTGGTGCGGGTATTCATCCTGCCACCGTCGGCCGGCGATCTCGAAAAGCGGCTGCACACCCGCGCGCAGGATTCGGACGAGGTCATTCGCGGACGCATGAGCCGCGCCTCGCACGAACTCAGCCACTGGGCGGAGTACGACTACATCGTCGTCAACCAGAACGTCGACGATGCCTATGGCGAGGTGCAGTCGATCCTCAAGGCCGAGCGGCTCAAGCGCGAGCGGCGCACCGGACTCACCGAGTTCGTTCGCGGCCTGCAGCGTCAGCTCGAAAACTAGCGTTCCGACAACATCGTTAGCTTTGCGCGCTGCGCGCTGCGCGCAAGCCGCGCCAGCATGTCGTTCATCTGCTGCTCGCGGTCATCGGGCAGGCGCGGGCGAGGGGCGCGCTGCGGTTCGGCGCGCGGCAATGGTTGAAGCTGCGGGCTGCGGCGCACCGATGTCTGCGGCCGACTGCTGGGAACGGACTCCCACATCGCTTCACGCTTGCGGCGCATGGCGCGCCTTGCCCGTGCGCGGCCGATCCTGAACATCAGGCTCACGGTAATGCCGGCCACAGCGAGCGCCGCGGCGATCGCAAGCAGCAGCATCTGCAGCGACGCGGTCGGTTTGGCGAGTTCGGTCGGGATAGAGGCCAATGCGAGAGGCGCCGGCTGTTGCGCTTCCTCAGTCTCCTGCGGCTCCCTCGCCGGAGCATCGGCTGAAGCTGCATCGGTGGCGTTGCTGGCGGCCGTCGTTTTGGGCCATCGCGTCGTGGCGAGCGGAGCCGGCACGAGCACGTTGCTGCCGATGTTGCGCCTGTCGTCTGAACGATCGGGTGCGCCGGTTTGCGGCTCGGCGGCGGCAGCAGCTTGCGGGCGTGCCTGCTGCGACAGCCATTCGGCGCGGGCATTGGCGATCGATTTCTGCGTGATCGTCAGGGGCGGTGCGGCGGGATTTGTCGCGGCAGCAACAGGCGCAGGCTCCGGTGGCTTGCTGCGCGCGCTCTTGTCGCCGGCTTCCTTGAGGTACCAGCACTGCCGCTTGGTGGCGTGATCGATGCGGTAGAACCAGTGGCTGCCGGCGGGGCCGGCGCCTTTCGGGGCGGACAGGCATTTGTCGTCGGAGACTTTCTCGGCGGCAGCTTTCTCAGGCGAGGTTTGCGCACGCAGTTCCGCCGCGGTCGCCAGCGTGGCTGCGGCAATCAAGGCCACGATGAATTTTGCTGAGCCGTTTGACATTGCAATCCCCGAAAACGCGTACGCTTGTTGGGGGCAATCTCGTTAAAGACTTGGGTCGCAATGCGCCGCAATTCCGGACGCGGTGGGGAATAATTGGGGCTCGGGAACCGCCCGATATGAGGCGAGAAACTACTGTCGGGAAGCGGTCCAGCGACCGGTACAGCCGTCCGATCGCACAAAGGTCCCGCTGCCGCTGCTGCCGGAAAATCTCCCGGTGCTGTTCCAGCTCAAACCCTGCACGGATCCGCCGCTTCGCGTCGAGCCATTGGGGCTGACGGAGCCGGAACTCAATTCGCCCGAGATCGATCCGTTGGAGACGACAAATCGCTCGGTGGCACTGCCACAAGGCGTGCCGACAGAAACCGCGACCCATGAGCCGTCGAAATTGCCGCCGCCGCCCGCGCCGCCGCCGCTCGGGCGCGATGCGCGGCGTGGCTCGTCGGATTGAGGCTTGGCGCGGCGCGCCGGCCTGGAGGATTCGACCGCACGCGGCGCCTCGCGCGAACCGGACAGCGACTTGTCGTCATTGCTGATACTGCCGCCGCCGCTGCTGGACTGCGCCATGACGGGAGCGTCCGGCAACGCCGCCGCCGTCAGCAACGAAAGCAGCGCAATCCTGATCGAACATCGAGCTGCAAATTTCATGATGAGCTGCTTCCAGGTTGCGATGATGACATTCGAGCCGCTATTGCTTCGCTGCCGTCCACGTTCCGCTGCAACCGTCGGATTGCCGGAATGTTCCGCCGCCGCTGCGGCCGGAGAGGCGGCCCGTCGTGATGATGGTGAGGCCACCGCTGCTGGCGTGCCCGTTGACCTGTCCGCCGGGGCTGACGGTGCCGCGGGCGGTCTGGCCGATGATCTGGCCGCTGGTCACGACGATCGCGTTGCTGCTGGTGCCCTGGCAGGTTACGCCGCGGCCATAGACCATCCAGGCGCCATCGAAAGGATTGCTGCCTCCGCCGCCGCCTTTTCGCGAAGCCCGGCGCGATTCATCCGAACCGGAGCTGCGCCGCGATGGCTTTGAGGATTCGGCCGGGCGGGAGTCGCGCGAACCCGACAGCGATTTGTCGTCGTTGCTGATGCTGCCGCCGCCGCTGCCCTGCGCGTGCGCGAGGCCGCTGCTGAACGCAATCAACGTACCGAGAAGGGCAACCCGGATCGGGGAACGAGAGGAAAATCGCATGGGCAAAGACTTCCAGATATCAGACTGAAATTACGTGCGGCCGGATCCGTTTGCGCAGAACGCACCTTGAATCTTGCAAGCGGTGCCGGCCTTGCCGCATTGCTCGAGCGCAGATACCTTGGCGCGATCGATGTTCTCGGCCTGAACCAGCGCCCAGCTCTTGCTCGAAATCGCGAAGGCTCCGCAGCGCGTTCCGTTGAAGCTGAGCTCCTTCGGGCATTTGCTGGTGCCGCAATTGCTGCGGGCGTCTTCGATCGCCGCCCGCCGCGAACTGCGATCGTAGGCGTAGCCCCATTTGTCGCCGGCCGGGTCGTAGACGATCGAGCCCCACGGCTTGAGGTCCGAGGCCTTGCGCAACCGCGCCAGCACGCCCTCGGTGGCTTCACCCGTCGGCGTCATGCCGTTCTTCTCCTGGAATTTGGAGAGCGCCAGCCGCATGCCGTTCTTGCTGTCGAGCGGCTCGGGGTCGTAATTGTTCTCGAACAGGCGGTCGCTCAATTCGCGGAGCAGCAGCGGGTCCTTGATCGGGATACGGTCCGGATCGGGCCGCAGCGTCGACACCAGCGCATCCTGCGTTGGCGCGGCGGCGACCTGGGGTCCGGCGGCCGCCGTCGCCGGAGGGGCCACGAAATAGAAGTTGCCGTCGATCGGCGAGGAAGACACCCAGGGCTGCTGCGCCCCGCCGGTCTCGCGCTTCACGGCAAGACCGACCTGGTTGAAGGTCTGGAACAGGTCGAGCCCGGATTGCTTGATGGTCGACGCGAGCGCCTTGGTGTAGGGGCTGTTGCCGTCGCTGCCGTCCTGCGCGACGTTGCCGGGCTGGGTCGCGTAGGAGATCAGCGTGCCTTCGGGCGCCCGCATCTGGGCGAGGCCGCCGTCGGAAGCGCGCAGACCCCGCGCCCCGAACGGATTGTTCCGACAGGCGTCGAGGATCACCATGTTGAGCCGCGTGCCTGAGCCTTGCATTTGACGCAGCACGAGATTGACGTCCACCATCTGGAAATCGACGTCGGCCTCGCGGGTCGGATTGGCGGTGACGGGAACCAGATAATTCGCTCCGGACACCTGCACGCCGTGGCCGGCATAGTAGAACAAGGCGACGTCGGCGCCCTGAACCTGACGGCCGAAATTCTGCACGGCGGCGTCCATCGCCGACTTGTCGAGATCGAGCTGGGCACGGCCGCCGATCAGCGTGAAGCCGAGCGCGCTGAGCGTCTGCGCCATCAGTCCGGCATCGTTGCGCGGGTTATCGAGCCGCGTGACGTTTTGATAGGCCGAGT
>JAQSDT010000391.1 GCA_029946075.1 bacterium
CGCGCCGGCAACGATTCCGGCGGCGGCCAGCCCGGCCGCATCGTCAAGTGCAAGGGCTGGGAGACCGATCCCAATGCCTACCTGTATTTCATCACCCAGGCGCCGGTCTGGGAAAAGATCTGCGACGTGATCGGCGAACCCGGCTGGAAGACCCATCCCGATTACGCCAAGCCGCCGGCTCGACTGTCGCGCCTCAACGAAATCTTCGCCCGCGTCGAACAGTGGACGATGACGAAGACAAAATTCGAGGCGATGGAGATCCTCAACAAGGACGACATCCCCTGCGGCCCGATCCTGTCGATGAAGGAGATCATCGAGGACCAGTCGCTGCGCGCGACCGGCACGGTGGTCGAGGTCGATCATCCGGCCCGCGGCAAGTACATCTCGGTCGGCAACCCGATCAAGCTGTCGGACTCCCCGAGCGATGTGACCCGCTCCCCATTGCTCGGCGAACACACCGACGAGATCCTGCGCCAGGTGCTCGGCTTCAGCGACCACCAGGTCGCCGAAATCCACGACTCCGGCGCGCTGGATCCACCGCGCAAGCAGGCGGCGGAGTAATTCCGCACCGCAAATCAGAAATGCCAAAGGCCGCCGGTTTCGGCGGCCTTTTTCGTGGCTGGAATGCCAAACAACAGGTTTATATTGCGATGCGAAAGGATAATTGCTGCTATGCAAACAAATCGGTTGTTGGTGGCATCTGGTATACGTAAATTGTCCCCAGATCACGAGGCGGAGCTGCTCCGCCAGTTCAGAAAGGGGACAGACCATGTCCAAGACCGCGCCCATCGCCCTCCTGCCCGCCACCTCGCTGTTCAGCCGCCTGATGGCCTCCATCGACCGCCTGCTGATCGAAAGCAGCCACATCTCGGTGCGCAACGGCGACCTGCCCCGCTTCGGGCTCTGAGCCTGCCGCAATAGCGGTTCTCGAATCTCCAAACGCCGAGACTGCGCGACGCTTCAATTGGATTTACGACCCATGGCCCCGGTTTCCGGGGCCATTTTGCGTTTGCATTGGCCACCTTCCCGCGTGCGACAAATCAGCCTGACCGGCCATCGCCAGCAATAACCATTTGCGCAGTGGCATATCGCATACAAGAATGAGGCGATAGCGCAGACCAATCAACAACGCGCATGTGGGGGAAGGCTTGCAGCCCATCGGGACATCCGGACCTGGCGTGGAACGGGCGATGCGCGGCGCGGCCTCCAGCGCCGGCGCCAGCCAAATCCGCAATTGGCCGAAAGCAGCGGATGCCGTACCGGGGCGCCGATCTTACAATTGCGGCCGGTCGCCATCGCAGGATAAGGAAACGTCGCGGCCATAGGCAGCAACACGGAAACAGGGTTGACTGGATCAACCCAAACAAGCCGACAAAGAACGGCACAACCATAAATCGACGGGAGTGGACGAGATGAAGCTGATGGCACAGACGGCGTTCGGAGCGATCGCGGCACTTTGCGCAACCGGAATCGCGGTTCCCGCGATGGCCGCGTGGGAGCCGGTTCGGCCCGTCGAATTCATCGTCCCCGCCGGCACCGGCGGCGGCGCCGACCAGATGGCGCGCACGATCCAGGGCATCGTCACCAAGCACAATCTGATGAAGCAGCCGATGGTCGTCATCAACAAGTCGGGCGGCGCCGGCGGCGAAGGCTTCCTCGACCTGAAGACCTCCGGCGGCAACCCGCACAAGATCATCATCACCCTCTCCAACCTGTTCACCACCCCGCTCGCAACCGGCATTCCCTTCAACTGGAAGGATCTCACACCGGTCGCGATGCTTGCGCTCGACGAATTCGTGCTGTGGGTGAACGCCGAGAAGCCCTACAAGACGGCGAAAGAGTATGTCGACGCCGTGAAGGCCGCACCCGCCAGCTCGATCAAGATGGGCGGCACCGGCTCGAAGCAGGAAGACCAGATCATCACGGTTGCGCTCGAAAAGGCGACCGGCACCAAGTTCACCTACATCCCCTACAAGGGCGGCGGAGAAGTCGCGGTTCAGCTCGTCGGCAACCACGTCGATTCGACCGTCAACAATCCGATCGAGGCGGTCGCACAATGGCGCGGCGGCAAGCTGCGCCCGCTCTGCGTGTTCGACGCCCAGCCGATGGCCTATGACGAACAGATCGTCGACGGCAAGAGCTGGAAGGATATTCCGACCTGCAAGTCACAGGGCCTCGACATCGAATATCTGATGCTGCGCGGCATCTTCATGTCGCCCAAGGCGACCAAGGACCAGGTCGAATATTACATCGACCTGTTCAAGAAGGTTCGCGCGACGCCGGAATGGCAGGAATTCATGAAGACCGGCGCCTTCAACACCACGTTCCTGACCGGCGCCGACTACGCCAAGTGGGTCGACGTCGAGGAAAAGCGTCACGAAACCCTGATGAAGGACGCCGGCTTCCTCGCCACCTCTGGAAACTGATCGAAACAAGTAACCGATTGCGTCAGCAAGGCCGACGGCGGATCTGCAAACCGCTGGGCCGGATTCGCATGGGGATTTCATGACTACAGGCAGCTCAAGCAAGGCCGGTCCGGCGCACAGGCTGGTGGAGGCAGGCGTCACCCTGGTGATCGCCCTGTTCGGCGTGATCGTGATCATCGGCAGCGTCAAGGCGGGTATCAATTGGGGCGCCGAAGGCCCGCGCGCCGGCTTCTTCCCGTTCTACATCGGCATCTTCATCGTCGTGTCCAGCGCGATCAATTTGTGGAACGGACTGCGCGAGGACAATGACGCGCTGTTCGCCGAATGGGGACAGCTGCGCCAGGTGATGAGCGTCGTCGTCCCCACCGCGATCTATGTCGGCGTCATGCCGTTCATCGGGCTCTACGTTTCCTCGATGATCTTCATCGCCTGGTTCATGCGATGGCTGGGCAAATATCCGTGGCTTACCGTCGTGGCGGTGGCCATCGGCATGCCCATCGTCACTTATTTCATTTTCGAGCGCTGGTTCCTGGTTCCGCTTCCCAAGGGGCCGGTCGAAGAGTGGCTCGGTCTGTAACGACGGCGCAGGGGCAGGACCACGCGGATGGAAGAACTCGTCAATCTATTTCACGGCTTTGCGGTCGCACTGCAGCCGTTCAACATCATGGTGATGATCCTCGGCATCGTGCTCGGGGTCGTGATCGGCGTGCTGCCGGGTCTCGGCGGCGCCAACGGGGTCGCCATCCTGCTGCCGCTGACCTTCAGCATGCCGCCGACCTCGGCGATCATCATGCTGTCCTGCATCTACTGGGGCGCGCTGTTCGGAGGTGCGATCACCTCGATCCTGTTCAACATCCCGGGCGAACCATGGTCGGTGGCGACCACCTTCGACGGTTACCCGATGGCGCAGCAGGGCAAGGCCGGCGAAGCACTGACGGCCGCCTTCACCTCCTCCTTTGTCGGCGCGCTGTTCGCCGTTATCATGATCACGCTGGTCGCGCCGCTGGTCGCGGGCTTTGCGCTCAGATTCGGCCCGGCGGAAAAATTCGCGGTCTACTTCCTGGCGTTCTGCAGTTTCGTCGGCTTGAGCAAAGAGCCGCCATTCAAGACCATCGCGGCGATGATGATCGGTTTTGCGCTCGCTGCCGTCGGCCTCGATTCGATCACCGGACAGTTGCGCCTGACATTCGGCGTCACGCATCTTCTGAACGGTTTCGACTTCCTGATCGCGGTCATCGGCCTGTTCGGCATCGGCGAGATCCTGCTGACGATGGAAGAGGGCCTCGCCTTCCGCGGCGGCAGCGCCAAGATCAATCTGCGCGTGGTGATCCAGACCTGGAAGGAATTGCCCAGGTACTGGATGACGTCGCTGCGCTCCTGCATCATCGGCTGCTGGATGGGCATCACGCCGGCCGGTGCGACGCCCGCCTCGTTCATGAGCTACGGCATCAGCAAGCGCGTCTCCAAGAACGGCCATAATTTCGGCAAGGGCGAAATCGAAGGCGTGGTGGCGCCGGAGACCGCGGCG
>JAQSDT010000392.1 GCA_029946075.1 bacterium
GAATCCTTGTAGTCGATCTTCGGCGCATTCGGACCCGTGAACGGGCAGGTCTTGCGGCGGCGGAAAAACGGACGGCGTGCACCAGCTTCAGCCATGGTTCTTACTCCTCTACCGCTGCTGCGTCTTCATCGCGCGGACGGCGCGGGCCACGGTCGCCACGGAAGCCACCGCCTTCACGATCGCCACGGAAGCCGCCTTCGCGGTCGCCGCGGAAGCCGCCGCCACGATCGTCGCGTTCGCGATCACGATCGGCCTTGCGCATCATCGCGGACGGACCTTCCTCATGCTCTTCGACGCGGACGGTGAGATAGCGGATGACGTCTTCGGAGATACGTTCCTGACGCTCGATCTCGGTGACCGCGGCGGAGGGCGCATCGATGTTCATCAGCACGAAATGTGCCTTGCGATTCTTGTTCATGCGGTAGGTGAGGGAGCGCACGCCCCAGTTCTCGGTCTTGGTGATCTTGCCGCCGAGCCCTTCGACGATACCCGTCATCTGGGCGGTCAGCTCTTCGACCTGCTGGGTGCTCGCATCCTGACGCGCGAGAAAAACATGCTCATAAAGAGGCATGGGTGTCCTTTCCTAGTGTTGGCGCGGTTCCCGGCGGCAAGCCCTTCGAGACCTCCGGAAAGGACTCGATAATGCTCAGAAGGCGGAAGCACGGGACGACGGGCCGACTGGCCCTGCCACATCAATCCAACGATGAGATTGCTGAGACCGTCCGTTCAGCTCCCGGCCGGGATCCACGGATGCGCGGTTTATAAGGATTTTCTGCGGGCTGGCAAGGTTTTCTGGAAGGCTTTCGGCCCCTGAAAAATCCGGGCTTGATTTATTTGTTTGTATAACATACAAATAAGTGGTCGGAGGTAACATGGCCCCAAAAACCGTCCATACAGCCCCGGAAGCGGGCGCGGACGATCCCAGACACGCCGCACGCGCGACCCGGACGGCGGGGCGCGAAATGCGTTCGCGGCTGCTCGACGGCGCCAGCCTGCTGTTCAGGGAGCGTGGCCTGGCCGGTACCGCGATCTCGGACATCGCCGCCGCCGCCGACGCGTTTCCGAGCCAGATCACCTATTACTTCCGCACCAAGGAGGCGCTGTTCGTCGAGGCCGCCTGCCGCGAAGTGCTGTACGCGGCGCGCGCGGCCGAGCAGGCGGCGCTGCAGGCCCGGACGCCGCGGGAATATACGCGCGCGCTGGTCGAGGCCGTTACCGCGACGGATTCGGTGGCTTTCTTTGCCGAGGCCTTGACGCTGACGCGCCGCCGGCAGGATCTCGCACCGCTGGTCGAGCGCACCATCGAGCGGCTGCATGTCGAGGGCACGCGCGCCTACACCGGCCAGATGGAGCGCCATGGCTGGAAGAGCCTGCGCGATCCCGACGCCAGCTCGCGCCGGTTCTGGGCGCTTGCGATCGGCGTGACGGTCGAGGGCAATGCCATGGGCCGTTCGGCCGATGAAATGTGCGGCGAGATGCTGCGCGTACTCGGTGACCAGGCGACGGCCACACACGGCGCCGACCGGCTGCGTCTGGTCGGCGACAACGAAAAATCAGACGGGGAGACTTCATCATGACCGCACTTCGCATGCGTGCCCGCGATTTTCTCACCGAGGACCAACTGGTCGACGTGCGTCAGCGCGTGACCTGGAAGGGCGCCGCGCTGATCGCGCACGCCTGGGCACTGATCCTGGGCTCGATCGCGCTGGTGGCGTGGTGGCCCAATCCGCTGACGTTCCTGCTGGCGGTCGGCGTCATCGGTTCGCGGCAGCTCGGGCTGACGATCCTGATGCATGACGGCGCGCATGGCTGCCTGTCGCCCGACGAGAAGACCAACCTGACGATGAGCCAGTGGTTTTGCGCCTATCCGGTCTTCGCCGAGACGCGGGCCTATCGCCGCTATCATCTGCAGCATCATGCGCGCACGCAGCAGGAAGACGATCCCGACCTGATCCTGTCGGCGCCGTTCCCGATCACGGGCGTCAGCTACCGCCGCAAGTTCATCCGCGATATCACCGGCCAGACCGGCTACCAGCAGCGCAAGGCGCAGCTGCTCAATGCACTCGGGCCGAAAGAATGGCCGCTGGCGCAGCGCGCGGCGAATTTCTGGGAAAAGCTCGGTCCTCAGGTTGCGGTCAATGCCGTGATGTTTGCAGCACTCGCCGCCGCCGGCGTGTGGTGGGCCTATCCGCTGCTGTGGCTGCTGCCGCTGCTGACCTGGCAGATGGTGATCACGCGCATCCGCAACATCGCCGAACATGCGGTCGTCCCCGACAGCAGCGATCCCCTGCGCAATACCCGCACTACGCATGCCGGCTTCCTCGAGCGGCTGTTCATCGCGCCGTATTACGTGAACTACCATCTCGAGCATCATCTGCTGTTCTACGTGCCCTGCTACAACCTGCCACGGGTGCATCGCATTCTCAGCCAAAGCCGGCATGCGAGCCGGATGGAAGTGCAGCCGAACTATGCTGCGGTGCTGCGGCTGGCGACTGCCAGGCCGAACCAGGAGGATCGGCCGGGACAATTGGTGAGCAGCGTGCGACGCGCACATGCCGGCGCCGAAGTCGGCGGCGACCAGAAGGCGGGCGGCTTCTAGCAACCATCCGCGGGCCCGGTTTGGGCCGGCGGATACCGCAGCGCGGCTTGACATCCCGGCCTCCGTCAGTGTCTTACGGCCTCATTCTCATAGGGGAGCGCCGATGACGGCTGCATTTACATTTCCCGGTCAGGGTTCCCAGGCCGTTGGTATGGGCAAGGCGCTTGCCGACGCATTTCCGGCGGCCCGGGCCGTGTTCGACGAGGTCGATTCGGCGCTCGGCGAGAAGCTGACGGCCATCATCTGGGATGGACCGGCCGAAACGCTCCAACTCACCGAAAATGCCCAACCGGCCCTGATGGCGGTCTCGATTGCCACGCTGCGCGTGCTGGAGACCGAAGCGGGTTTTTCGGTCGGTCGTGACGCCGCGTTCGTCGCCGGCCATTCGCTCGGCGAATATTCCGCGCTGGCCGCCGCCGGCAGCCTCAGTATCAGCGATACCGCGCGACTGCTGCGCACCCGCGGTCTTGCGATGCAAAAGGCCGTGCCGGTCGGCGCCGGTGCCATGGCCGCGCTGCTGGGCCTCGATTACGACGCGGCGATGGAGGTCGCCAGCGAGGCGGCACAGGGGCAGGTGTGCCAGGCCGCCAATGACAATGGTGGCGGGCAGGTGGTCGTTTCCGGCGACAAGGCCGCGGTCGAGCGTGCGCTCGAAATCGCCAAGACCAAGGGCGCCAAGCGCGCGATGCTGCTGCCGGTATCCGCGCCGTTCCACTGCAAGCTGATGCAGCCTGCGGCGGATGCGATGGCCAAAGCATTGGCCGAAGTGACGATCAAGGCGCCGGCGTCCCCGCTGGTGTCGAACGTGCTGGCGTCGCCGATCACCGATCCCGACGAGATCCGCCGCCGCCTGATCGAACAGGTGACCGGCACGGTGCGCTGGCGCGAGTCGGTGGCCTATATGGCGGGCCACGGCGTCACGCGGTTCTTCGAAATCGGCGCGGGCAAGGTGCTGAGCGGGCTGGTCAAGCGCATCGCCGATGGCGCCGTCGGCGTGTCGGTCGGAGGCCCCAACGATATTGCCGCCGCCAGGGACGCATTGGCTGCGTCAGCATAAGGAGACGATGATGTTCGATTTGACGGGCAGGACGGCGCTGGTCACCGGCGCGACCGGTGGCATTGGCGGTGCGATCGCGCAGGCCCTGCACGCGCAGGGCGCGACGGTCGCGATATCTGGCACGCGGCGCGAGGTGCTCGATGATTTCGCCGGCAAGCTCGGCGAGCGCGTTCATGTGCTACCGTGCAATCTCTCCGACAGCGCCGCGGTCGAGGCGCTGGTGCCTGCGGCGGAAGCCGCCATGGGGCAGGTCGATATCCTGATCGCCAATGCCGGCATCACGCGCGACAACCTGTTT
>JAQSDT010000393.1 GCA_029946075.1 bacterium
GAAAAGGCCGATGCTCCATCGCGATACGGATGGGCCGCGGCGTATGGGTCCCGGCGTTCGCCGGGACGACAATTAGACCTACGCCGCGTCGATCCGGCGGAAGCCGTTCCACACCGCGGTGGCGGCGCCTGACGTCAGCACCGGAATGATACGCGCGTCCTGGTAATTGCCGTTGAGCGAGACCCGCTGCAGCGCCGTCAGATGGTCGGCGCTTTCCGGGAAGATCATGCCCGGCCGCGTCGTCACGGCGGTCTTGAAGCCGGCGGCCCTGGCCAGCGCGAATTCGCGCGGCCCGGCGGCGATGCGGTCGCCATAGGGGTAGGCGAGGTGAAGCGCCGGTCGCTGCAAGACTTCCTCGATCCGCGCGCGGCTGGTCGCGAGTTCGGAAGCCGCAACGGCCTCGGGCTGTTTGGCGAGGTTGCAATGCGTGACGGTGTGCGCGCCGATCGTCACCAGAGGATCATCGGCGAACGCCTTCAGTTCGTCCCAGGACATGCAGAGGTCGCGGGCGACACCGGTCTCGTCGATTTCGTAGCGGGCACACAAACCGGAGATTTCGCGCAGCATGTCGTGTTCACCCGGCAGCGCGCGCAGCCAGTCGTGCATCCGGTCGAAGGCTATCTGCTTGGCGGCGGGGGTCGAGGCATCGAGGCGGGTGGCGACGCCGCCGATCGGAACCTCGATCGACGATGCCTTGGCGATCACGCGCTCGAGCGCGACCCACCACAACCGGCCCGTGCCGTCGGCGAAATCGCTCGTGACATAAACGGTCATGGGTGCGTCGAATTCACGCATCACCGGCAGCGCGAAATCGCGGTTGTCGCGATAGCCGTCGTCGAGGGTGAAGCAGGCGAAGCGGCGCGCGAAGTCGCGCTCGGAGAGGCGCTGGTGCGCTTCGTCCATGGTGACGATATCGACGTCCAGCGCGCGCAGATGCGCCAGCATCGCCCGCAGGAATTCCGGCTCGACTTCGAGGTGACTATTGGGCTGGAATTCGCCGGGGCGGCTGGGGCGGACGTGGTGCAGCATGAAAATCGCGCCGACGCCTGCGAAGATTGGTCGCAGCACGTAATGCGCACCGGAAAAGTACAGCGCTTCGAGGCCGGCGCGGATAACGGTGTTGCGGAGCATTTTCATTGGGGTGCGCAGGCGGCCCGGTTGGATTACAGGTTGAAACTAGCAAAAGACCGCTGAAGAAACAGTTATTGCGTTTTTGAGCGAAGTGGCCCGGTTCGCATCAAGAATACGCGTCAAATAGAGATTCTGGAGCCCCGTTTCGATTCAGTCGAAACGGGGACGGCTCCAGCCGGACAAATAACCGTGGCCCCGGCGATCCCGGCCATTTCGGGTTTGACAGCCCAGCAAGGGTTTGTTTTCTCTCTGTTCCCTGAGGCTTAGGGAACTCGAATGCTCGGACTTTTCAGGTGGAGTGGCAAATGGTGGCCGGGAGTCATTCCGCTGGTCATCTTTTGGGCCTTCGCCGCCTGGACCAGCACCGAACCGCTCGAAGCCGATCTGGCGCTGCGCACCACAGCCGCGCTCAAGGACACCGTCCTCGATAAACGGCGCATCTCGGTCGCGGGCCGCGATGTGACGTTCGCAGCGGAGGCGTTTTCGGAGGAAGGCCGCCGCGCGGCGGTGGATTCCGTCGAAGCGGTACCCGGTGTGCGGCTCGTCAATGACGAGACCCGGCTCGTCCCCGAAGCCAGGCCGTTCGTCTGGTCGGCCGAGCGTGACGTCGTCCGGGTGACGCTGTCGGGCAATGCGCCGCTGCCGGCGAGCAAGGCCAAATTGATGGAAGCGGCGCGTGCCGGTCTCGGCGGTGTCGAAGTCGTCGATCGCATGGGCCTGTCGCGCGGTGCGCCGCCGCGCTTCGACAGTGCCACGCTGCTGCTGCTCGACCAGATCGGCAAGCTCAAGGACGGCAAGATCACGCTGTCGGACAACAAGATCAGACTGTCCGGCATGGCGCGCGAACTCGGCGGCAGGGAAGCGATCGCTGCGGCCTTGCGCAATCTTCCCGAAGGTTTTTCGGTCGCCGCCAACGAGGTCAAGGCGCCGCCTTACATCTTCCAGGCCTACAAGGATCCCGTCGCGGTGACGGTGACGCTGACCGGCTATGTGCCCGACAACAACGTCCATGCGGCGCTGGTGGCCGCGGCCGGCCGCACCTTCTTCAAGGAGAAGGTCGTCGACAATCTCAAGGCCAGCGTCGGCGCGCCGTCCGGTTTTGCCAATGCGGTGGCGCCCGCGCTCGGCGCGCTGTCGCGGCTGTCGACCGGCACGCTGGTCGTGTCGGACCGCGAGGTGAAGCTGTCGGGCGATGCGCTCTATGAGGCCGCCGCCGGCCAGATCCGCGCCGGCCTCGGCAAGGACTTTCCGCAGGGCTGGCAGTTCAAGCCGGAAATCTCGGTCAGGCCGCCGGCCGCGCCGGTCGATGCGACCGTGTGCCAGCAATTATTCTCCGACCTGCTCGGCAAGGCCAGGATACGCTTCGAATCCGGCAAGGCCGACATCGTCGCCGATTCCACCGGCCTGCTCGACCGCCTGATCGAAACCGCATTGCGCTGTCCGAATACCAGTATCGAGATCGCAGGTCATACCGACAGCGATGGCGAGGAGGCGGCCAACCAGACGCTGTCCGAGAAGCGGGCGCAGGCTGTCACCGATTATCTGGTCAAGGCCGGACTGCAGGCGAGCCGGTTCAGCGCCGTCGGTTACGGGGCAACGCAGCCGATCGCCGGCAACGATACCGACCAGGGCAAGGCGCAGAACCGCCGCATCGATTTCGTGGTGAAGTGAGCATGGCCTACCTGACGACATTCTATTGGGGATGGCTGCTCGCCTCGGCGCTGCTCGGCCTCGCGGCGGGCTGGATCTCGGTGGTCCAGCACGGTGAGGGCGTGTCGAGGAAATTGCGCTGGTGGCTGTCGGCGCTGGTGGCGGCGCTGATCGCGGTCGCGCTCGCGCGCGTCGTGCCCGGGAGGTTCGGCTACTGGCTCGACCTCGGCCTGATCATGTTCGCCCTCTATCTCTGCGGTTGCACGGTTGGCGCGTGGCTACGGAACTGGGTCGTTTCCCGCAGTTCCCCACCGGCCTGATGCATTCATGACCCGTCCGGCGCGTTACCTTTGCAGGCATGCGTTCCCGGGCGGGCTTATCCCCCTCCGGAGACCGGACGTGGGCAGCCGGGATTGCAGTAAAACTGTGCTCCCGCTGTCATCAATGCCACCTAATATGTTGAATAAGCGCGTTTTCTCGCTATTTGACGAATTCCACTCCGGCCCAAAACGCGCTACCAGAGGGGCAGGGAGTGGCGTAGCGTCGGCGAGGTTCGTAACCGTCGCCTTCGCTGAGCAATCGCAATTCGAGGTCTAGATGCTGGAAGCAATACGCAGGGCGATTTCGTTTCTGCGCCAGAAGCAGGTCCTGCATAAGCTCGGGGTTGTGATTAGCGTCACGATCATCGGCGTCGCGTGCTACGTACTCTATCACATGCTGCGCGGCATCGACACGTTCGAGGTGATCGAGGCCATCAAGGGCACCGAAACGCGCCAGATCGTGCTGGCGGCCCTGTTCGTCACCGCGGGCTATTTCACGCTCACCTTCTACGACTGGTTCGCGGTTCGCGCGATCGGCCACACCCACGTGCCCTACCGCGTCAACGCGCTGGCGGCGTTCACGTCGTATTCGATCGGCCACAATGTCGGCGCCAGCGTCTTCACCGGCGGCGCCGTGCGCTACCGGATCTATTCGGCCTGGGGGCTGAACGCGATCGACGTCGCCAAGATCTGTTTCCTCGCCGGCCTGACGTTCTGGCTCGGCAATGCCGCGGTGCTGGGTCTTGGCATCGCCTATCACCCGGAGGCCGCCGCCTCGATCGACCAGTTGCCGATCTGGCTCAACCGGCTGGCCGCGTTCGCCATCCTCCTCGGGCTGGCGGCCTATG
>JAQSDT010000394.1 GCA_029946075.1 bacterium
GAGGCTCGGCTGCACCGCCAGGAACAGGAGCGCGAAGATGTCCTGCAGCACCAGCACGCCGAGCGTGATACGCCCCGGCAGCGTGTCGAGCTCGCGCTTCTCGTACAGGACCTTGACGATGATGACGGTGCTCGACAACGCACAGGCGACGCAGAGATAGAGCGCGTCGAAATGGCCGCTGCCCATCGACAGCCCGATGGCCATGAAGAACAGGATGCCGAGCACGCAGCCGCCGATCAGCTGCCCGCCCGCGGCGAACAGGATCACCTTGCCGGCGCGCACGATCTTCTTCAGGTCGATTTCCAGCCCGATCATGAACAGCATGAAGATCAGGCCGAGTTCGGAGATGACGCTGATGGATTCCTGGGACTTGACCCAGCCCATGCCAAATGGACCAATGACGAACCCGGCGATAAGATAGGCGAGGATCAGCGGCTGCCTGGTGAAATGCGCCAGCAGGCCGAGCCCCCAGGCGAACAGGATGCTAAGCGTGATATCGCGAATGAGCTCGTGCATGGTTCCGGTCTACCCCTTGCTGCAACCTAGAGGACCCGGCAAAGGGGTCAAACAAGCAATGTGTCACAGCCGAATATCGTGGTTGTTTCTCGCGATTCTGGCGGTTTTGTCGATACTCCATGCGCCCGGCGCCCGCGCGCAGGCGACCAGCAGCATCGAGCAGAATTTTGCGAGTTCTCTGACTGCGGTACCGGCGGAAAACCTGATCGTATCGGGCGCGTTCTACGTGCCGGTCTATTCCAGCGTCTCGATGAGCCAGGGCAAGCTGCGGGCGGATTTTTCGGTCACGCTCAGCGTCCACAACGCCTCCGAGACCCGTCCCCTTGTCCTGAAGCGGCTCGCCTATTTCGACACGGCAGGCAAGCTCGTGGAAAGCTACCTCAAATCGCCGGTTGCGCTAAAACCGTTCTCGACGATCGAGGTCTTCATCCCTGCCAGCGATATCAGGGGCGGCACCGGGGCCAATTTCGTGGTGGACTGGGCGGCCGCGGGCGAAATCGCCGAGCCGGCCGTCGAGGCGCTGATGGTCGGCAGCGTCGGACCGGGGCACTATGCTTTTATTGCCCAGGGACGGCCGATCAGGATCATCAGCAGGAACTAGGGCGCGAAGAAACGACCGGAAGGCCGCGCAACACGGCCTTCTCAACCAAAAACAAACGGGAGTGAACATCCATGTCTACCGCTGCAACCTTTGACTTTGCGCCCTTGCTGCCGGCCGGACTGCCGGCGCCGGCCGCGCGGTGGACGGGCCTTGCCAAATACAGTTTCGTCGGCGGCAACAACGATCCCGACCAGGTGCCGGTGGAGGGCCTCGTCGACGCCGTCAATGCCGTGCTGCGGCGCGAGGGCAAGACGCTGGCGACCTACGGCCTTGCCAGCGGCCCGCAGGGTTATCGCCCCTTGCGCGAATTCCTCACCGCCAAGCTCAAGCGCGACGCCGGTATCGCCTGCGCCGCCGACGACATCATGATCGTGTCCGGTTCGCTGCAGGCGCTCGATCTCGTCAACGCGACCTTGCTCGCCAGGGGCGACACCGTGCTGGTCGAACAGGAAACCTATCAGGGCGCGATCAACCGGCTGACCAAGCTTGGCGTCAAGACGGTCGGCATTCCCCTCGACGATCAGGGCATGCGGATGGACGCGCTGGCGGCTGTTCTCGCCGACCACAAGGCCCGCGGCATCACGCCGAAATACATCTACACGATCCCGACCGTGCAAAATCCGACCGGCACCATCATGCCGGAATCGCGCCGCACCGAGATGCTTGACCTGTCGCAGCAATATGGCGTGCCGATCTTCGAGGACGATTGCTACGCCGATCTGATCTGGAACGGCGAACGGCCGCCCGCGATCTACGCGATGAGCCCGAACGGCAACGTCATCCATGTCGGCTCGTTCTCGAAATCGATCGCGCCGGCGCTGCGCGTCGGCTTCATCGTGGCGCCGTGGGCGATGATGTCGCGCATGCTTTCGCTGAAGACCGATGCCGGAAGCGGCGCGCTGGAGCAGATGGTGCTCGCCGAATATTGCGCGCCGCATTTTGCGACCCACGTGCCGAAACTGACGCGCGGCCTGCGCGCCAAGCTCGACACGCTGATGGATGCGCTGGGCGAGCAGTTCGGCACCGCCGCCGAGTTCGAGGATCCCAAGGGCGGCATCTTCCTGTGGGTGAAGCTGCCCGACAATGTCGACACGCTGAAGCTCTACCAGGCCGCGCTCGCCGCCGGCGTCGCCATCAATCCCGGGCCGGAATGGTCGACCGACAAGGCCTATGCCGGCAGCCGGTTGCGGCTGTGCTTCGCCAGCCCCTCGCACGAACAGATTCGCGAGGGCGTCGCCGTGCTCGCCGACGTCTGCCGCAAGGAATTCGGCGTGCCGGAGCGCAGCGCGAATGTGGAGCGCGCGAAGACCTGAACACCCTCCTCGCAGCAGGGTGCACGACGACGCTACGCGGCGTCGCGCCCTCTGCCCGCGGCTCGCCCGCCGAGGTGGAATTCGACGTTGACCTGTCCGCTGCCGCTGGACGGGAAATAATCACAGAGTTGTTCGGCCTCCCCGTCGAACCGGTCCCAGCCGAGCGCCGCGAACAGCATGATCGTATCGGCCATGCCGCCCTCACCGTTACATTTGACGGCATAGTCCGGCAGCATGCCGATGAACTCGCGATAGCGGCGCTGCTGCCACAGTTCGAGTACGCGCAGATCGACCTGCCGGTTGAACTCGCTGGTAATCGACGTCCATGCTTCCGGGCCGAGCTTTCGGTTGGGCCAAAGCCGGTGCGACAGCGATCCACTGGCCAGCAGCGCCACGCGTTCGCCGGAACGGACGATCGCGCGATATGTCGCTTCGCCCAGCAGCCGGCTTTCCTCCAGCGAGGTGAACAGCGGCGTGGCGACCGATACCACCCTGGCCCAGCCGTCGGAATTCATGAAATGCATCGGCACGATGGTGCCGTATTCGAGCCCGAGGCTCGCGACCTTGTGCGCAAGCACGTTCAGCCCGTCGACTGCGGCTTCTTCCGCAATCGCGTCTGCCAATGCCGTGTCTCCCGGCAGGTCGTAAGCCAGATCCTGGACCATCTGCGGGGCTTCATGGCTGGTGAAGGTGCCGCAATGCCGGGCATTGCCGTTGACGTGGTAGCCGAAATTGGAAAGCCAGTGGGTGTCGAACACGACGAAGGTCGAGACGCCGCGCTCGCGGGCACGGCGGCCGAGTTCACGCAGCGATTTGACCGCGCCTTCACGGGCGCTCCGGAGCGGACTGCCTGTCGTCTCCGACAGCATCAAGGATGGAACGTGGCTGACCTTGGCGGCAAGTACGAGTTCTCCCATCGAAAATCGTCTCCTTCTGCGCGGCCTGCTTCAGGCGGAAGATTGCTGGCCGCGGAACACCAGCGACAGCCGCAGCAGCAGCACGATGGAGACGTTGCCCTTGCCGGCCTCGATCTGGGCGACATAGCGCTCGGACATGCCGGCCCGGCGTGCCAGCTCGCGCCGCGACAGGCCGCGCAGCGCGCGCATCTCGCGGACACGGTCGCCCATTTGCCGCAGAAATTCGCTTTCGTGCGGCAAGCGCCCGTCCGCGTCGCGCGGGATCGCCCGGGCCTGACGGTTCGAACATGCGTCTGGTGGGAACAGGGTTTCGCTGCGGGCCACGCTCGATCCTTTCGCGCCGCCATGATCGCGAAGCGAAGGGATCGCCGCATTGATTGGGATCAAACGGAGGGATGGCGTCTGCCCGCCCCCTACCGCACCGCGAACGGCGCCTGGTACGGCCGGCCGAACGGCACGCCGTTGATCACGGTCTGCACCGGTTTCAATAGCAGTTTGCCTTCGCGCTTGTTGTTGCGGGTATCGACGAACGAAGTCTGGCCCTCGACCAGTTCCATGATCGCGACGTCGCCGGGCGCGCCGACCTGCAACGTGCCGATC
>JAQSDT010000395.1 GCA_029946075.1 bacterium
CGACGTGATCCTGCCGGCCTCGGCTTTCGCGGAAAAATCCGGCACCTTCACCAATACCGACCGCCGCGTGCAGCTCGCGCGCGAGGTGGTCAAGCCGCCCGGCGATGCGCGGCAGGACCTCTGGATCATCCAGGAGATCGGCAAGCGCATGGGCCTGCCGTGGAATTACAATGGCCCGGCCGAGGTGTTCACCGAGATGACGGAGGTGATGCCGTCGCTGAAGAACATTACCTGGGACCGACTGGTGCGCGAGGGCGCGGTGACCTATCCGGTCGACGATCCGCAGAAGCCCGGCAACGAGATCATCTTCACGGCCGGCTTCCCGACCGAGAGCGGTCGCGGCAGGATCGTGCCGGCCAAGGTCATCGCACCGGACGAAGTGCCAGATACCGAATACCCGATGGTGCTGTCGACGGGCCGCGTGCTCGAACACTGGCACACCGGCTCGATGACCCGCCGCGCATCCGTGCTCGACCAGATCGAGCCGGAAGCCGTAGCGTTCATGTCGCCGAAGGACATGCGGAAGCTGTCGGTCTGGCCCGGCGATTTCATCCGGATGCAGACCCGCCGCGGCGCCGTCGAGGTCAAGGTGCGTTCCGATCGCGACGTGCCGGAGAATATGGTGTTCATGCCGTTCTGCTACGCGGAGGCGGCGGCGAATTTGTTGACCAATCCGGCGCTCGATCCGTTCGGGAAGATTCCCGAATTCAAGTTCTGCGCGGTCAAGGTGGAGAAGGCGGAGCTCCAGTCGGCGGCAGAGTAAAACTTGTAGCCCGGATGGAGCGCAGCGAAATCCGGGGGCGATGCTGGCGTTGTCCCGGGTTTCGCTTTGCTGCACCCGGGCTACGAACGATCACCCGAAATTGTCGCTGCAGATTGCCTCGTAGAGCGGCTCGAACTTCACCATCGGCACGCTGGTCCGGTTCAACGGCTCGCTGATTTCACGCGCCCCCGCGAACGCCTTCAGGATCGCCATCGCCATATCCGCGTCGCGGGTTTCGATTGGCTGGTCCAGCCAGTCCGGCAATTCACGCCGACGCGACAGCGTACAATGCCATTCGCCGTCGTCATAGGCGAGCCGGCGCACCCGCCATTGCGGCAATTCCAGATCGATCAGCGCCAGCGCCGCATCCGTCCATGCCTGCGCCTCGATCAGGTGTCCGACGTGTGCGGACCTCGTGTCCGTGTGTTCCAGCAAGTTCGACATGACTAGTCTCGTTCGTAGCGCAGCCGGTTACATCGACCGCGTAAGCGAAACTGGCCAGAACGGCATTTGAAAACGAGAGGGGACGAGGGACGAACTAATAGAGGTTTCATAAGCAATTGCCGTCGTCCCGACGCAGACCGGGGCGACGGAGATCTTTATGGGATTCCTATAACGTCGCCATCCCCCCTGTCTCGAAAACCTATGCGCCCGATGGCACTTCAAGGCCATCCATTGCGCTGGCCTCATGGCCGGTGCTCCATGTCGTACAGGAACATCCCATGATGGACATTCTCATGCTGGCGCTTGGCCTCGGCTTCTTTGTCGCAGGTATCGGCTACGCCTATGCCTGCGAACGGTTGTGAGGAGGAGATCATGATCTTCGATTATTCGCTCGCCGGCCTCGTCTCGCTCGGCCTGCTGTTTTACCTCACCTACGCGCTGCTGCGTCCCGAGCGGTTCTGACCCCGCCATGATCACGATCGCCACCCTCGTGCTGACGTTCCTTGCGACTGCAGTGCTGCTCGTCGTGCTCGCGCACCTGCTGCCGCCGGCAAGGCAATAACCAAGGGCTTCCTTCCATGACATTCATCGGCTGGTTCCAGATTTTCCTGTACTGCGCCATTGTGGTCGCGCTGGCAAAACCGCTCGGCTGGTACTTGACGCGCGTCTTCAGCGGCGAGCCGACGTTGCTTTCCCCGGTGCTGCGCCCGGTCGAACGCGGGCTCTACTGGATTGGCGGCGTTGACGAAAGGCGCGAACAGCACTGGCTGACCTATACGGTCGCGGCGCTGTTGTTCCACGTTGGCGGGTTCCTGATCATCTACGGCGTGATGCGGCTGCAGGCGTTGTTGCCGTTCAATCCGGCAGGACAATCCGCCGTCAGCGAAGATCTGTCATTCAATACCGCGATTTCATTCCTCACCAATACCAACTGGCAGAACTATGGCGGCGAAAGCACGCTGTCGTATCTGGCCCAGATGCTCGGCCTGACGCACCAGAATTTCCTGTCGGCCGCGACCGGCATTGCGCTGGCGGTGGCGCTGATCCGCGGCTTCGCGCGCTCTTCGGCGCGCACCATCGGCAATTTCTGGGTCGACGTGGTCAGGTGCACCCTCTATGTGCTGCTGCCGATCTGCATCGTCTATACGCTGTTCCTGGTGTGGCAGGGCATGCCGCAGACGCTCGGCGCCTATGTCGAGGCGACGACGCTGGAGGGTGCGAAGCAGACCATCGCCGTCGGTCCCGTCGCGTCCCAGGTCGCGATCAAGATGCTCGGCACCAATGGTGGAGGGTTTTTCAACGCCAATGCCGCGCATCCCTTCGAAAACCCGACCGCGCTATCGAACTTCGTGCAGATGATTTCGATCTTCGCGCTCGGCGCGGCGCTGACCAACGTGTTCGGCCGCATGGTCGGCAACGAACGCCAGGGCTGGGCCATCCTCGCCGTGATGGGCGTCCTGTTCCTGTCGGGCGTCGCCGTCACCTATTGGGCTGAAGCGAATGGCACCTCGACCCTGGATGCACTCGGGCTCTCCGGCGGCAACATGGAAGGCAAGGAGCTCCGTTTCGGCATCGTTGCCTCCAGCCTGTTTGCGGTGATCACGACTGCGGCTTCCTGCGGCGCGGTCAACGCCATGCATGACTCGTTCACCGCGCTCGGCGGCATGATCCCGCTGATTAACATGCAGCTCGGTGAGATCATCGTCGGCGGCGTCGGCGCGGGGCTTTACGGCATGCTGCTGTTCGTCGTGCTGGCGATCTTCGTCGCCGGCCTGATGGTCGGCCGCACGCCGGAATATGTCGGCAAGAAGATCGAGGCGCGCGAAGTGAAGATGGCGATGCTCGCGATCCTGGTGCTGCCGCTGATGTATCTCGGCTGGACCGCGGTTGCCGTGGTGTTGCCGTCGGCGGTGGCGTCGATGGCCAATGCCGGCCCGCATGGGTTCACCGAGGTGCTCTATGCCTTCACGTCGGCGACCGGCAACAACGGCTCGGCCTTCGGCGGACTCACCGGCAACACGCACTTCTACAACCTGGCGCTGGCCAGTTCGATGTTCGTCGGCCGCTTCTTCATGATCGTGCCGGCGATGGCGCTGGCGGGTTCGCTCGCGGCCAAGAAGTCGATCCCGCCCTCAGTCGGTACGCTGCCGACCACCGGCGGTCTATTCGTCGGCCTCGTGGTGGGCGTCATTCTCATCATCGGCGGCCTGACCTTCTTCCCGGCGCTCGCGCTAGGGCCGATCGTCGAGCACCTCGCCATGAACGCCAACACCCTGTTCTGATCTTCGGAGTAAGTGCCATGGAAACCGTGAAACTGCAGAAACAGGTGAAGGCGTCGGCCATGCTCGACTCCAAAATCCTGGTGCCCGCGATCGCATCGGCTTTCGCAAAGCTCGACCCGCGGCGGATGATCAAGAGCCCCGTGATGTTCGTGGTCGAGATCGTGGCCGCGCTCACCACCGTGATCTTCCTGCGCGACCTCGCAACTGGCGGCGCCAACCTCGGCTTCACCTTCCAGATCCTGCTGTGGCTCTGGTTCACGGTGCTGTTCGCCAATTTCGCCGAGGCCGTCGCCGAGGGCCGCGGCAAGGCGCAGGCCGAGTCGCTGAAGAAGACCCGTACCGAGAGCAAGGCGAAGCTGCTGGAAGGCGTCGGCAAATCCTGGCGCCTGGTGTCCGGCACCAGCCTGAAGATGGGCGACATCGTGCTGGTCGAGGCCGGCGATAATATCCCCAG
>JAQSDT010000396.1 GCA_029946075.1 bacterium
TGCCGCCACCGCGCTTGGACCTCTGAAGGCTGCCGCTGAAAAGCTCGGCAAGGTCGACTTCACCAACCTCTGGGCCGGGCAGGCGGTCGGCATGGGCCGCGAGATGCCGGCGGCCGAACTGACGCGCGCGCTCGCCGGCAGCGCGCTGGCCAGAATGAGCGCGCTTCGCGGCTAGATTTCGTTCCAATCCCGGCTGACGGGCTGGTACGATGCCCTGTCCTGAAGCGGGGATCTGCCATGAGGCGCCGGGCATTCATCGGTATTGTCGGGAGCGCGGTGGCATGGTCGTCGGTTGTTCTTGCGCAGCAGCCGAAACTGCCCGTCGTTGGATATCTCGGCGCCGACTCGCCGGAACTGTTCGCCAGCCGCCTCGACGCATTTCGCCGCGGCCTCAGTTCGCAAGGCTTCGACGAGGGACGCAATGTCTCGATCGAATACCGCTGGGCTCACGGCCGTAACGACCGGCTGCCGGCGCTGGCGGCGGAACTGGTCCAGCGAGGTGTCACGGTCATGGTTTCGCCTGGCAGCGTGGCTGCGTCGCTCGCGGCCAGGGACGCGACGTCAACCATTCCCATCGTGTTCGAGAACGGCGCCGATCCCATCGAGACCGGCTTGGTGAAAAGCCTGAACGAGCCCGGCGGCAACGTCACCGGCGTGACGTCGTTGAATGCGCAGGTGGCGCCAAAGCGGCTCGAACTGCTGCATGAGATATTTCCCGCCGCTCGCCACTTTGCATTGCTCGTCAATCCGACAAATCGCGTCAATGCGGATGCGACTGCCGCCGCCGTACGTGCAGCGGCCGGCCGGCGCAAGCTCGAGCTCACCATCGTCAACGCGAGCACCGAGGATGAGATTGCGTCGGCGTTTGAGTCGCTACGATCTTTACGTGTGGCCGGGCTTGTCGTCGCCAACGAGACATATTTCGCCCTTCGCGGTGGTCAACTCGCCGAACTTGCGAGCCGGTTCTCCGTGCCGGCCGTGCATCAAGCCCGCGAGTTCGTGCTGGCCGGCGGATTGATGAGCTATGGCGGGGACGTCGCGCAGTCCCACAGCCAGGCCGGGGTCTATACCGGGCGCGTCCTGCGCGGCGAGAAGCCAGCCAATCTGCCGGTCCAGCTGGTGACGGCGGTTCGGTTGACCATCAACCTCAAGGCGGCCGGCAGTCTTGCCCTGACCATGCCGGCATCGCTGCTCGCGCGCGCCGACGAAATTATCGAATAGCTCCAGACGCACTTACAGCGCGTGCACCCAGGCCTCCGGGTAAAGCGCATAGGCATTACCGCGCCGGGCGAGGCGCGAGAATGCCGGAAAATGCAGATGCATCCCGGCGATCAGGATGCCATCCGCAGAGACGCGGTCGAACATGCGCTTTCGCGAGGCGGCGGCTGCTGCGAGATCCGTGTCAAAGGCCATGCCGGCTTCGGGGAACGCCGTTTGCACCTCGGGCACGTGCACCGTGTCGCCCCAGATCATCAGTTGATCCGGGCCTGACGCGATCAAATAGGCGGTGTGGCCGGGCGTGTGCCCGTGGCTCGGGATCGCGGTGACGCCGGGAAACACTTCGCCGTCCCTGAACAGCCGCGTCCTTGTTTTATACGGCGCGACCTGTTCGCGGCCGGCCTGGAAATAGAGCTGCGCCGAGCGCTCGTCGACCTTGGCCATCGCGCCGTCGTCGAACCAGTGCGCCAGCTCGTTCTCGTGCATGACGAGTTCGGCGTTCGGAAACAGCAGCCGTCCGTTCGACATGTCGGTGAGGCCGGCGGAATGATCCGGATGCATATGGGTCAGCAGCACGGTGTCGATCGACTTCGGGTCGATGCCGGCGGCGGCGAGGCTGCGCTGCACGAAACCGGCGGTGGGCTGCAGATAGTTGCCCGAGCCGGTATCGACGATTGCGGTACGGCCCTTCGACTGGATCAGGAACGTATTGACGCTGGTGCGCCGCGCCGGGCGGAAGGCGTCGGTGAGGATCTGGCGCGCCTTGTCGAGATCGACGTTGCGCATCACGTCGAGCGTGCCGTCGAGATAGCCGTCACTGACTGATGTGACGAGGATGTCACCGATCTTGCGATGGTAGATGCCGGGAATTTGCTGGATCATGTGAGAGCCTTGGCTTTGGGTCAGGCGTCGGCCGATCTGAGGAATTCGTCGATGCCATCGAACAGCAGGTCGGGCGTCTGCACCGCCATGTAGTGGCCGGTGCGGAGCTCACGAAAGCGGGCGCCGGGGATGGTTTTCGCGACGCCTTCCGCCATCGCCGCCGGGCGGACGCGGTCGAGGCTGCCGCCGATGACCAGTACCGGGCAGGCCAGGCGGGTGAGGTCGTCCTGCATCTCGGCCGCCGCCAGCATCCGCCAGATCGTCGCGTAGCTGTGGGGGTCGTTGCCGAGCCACCGGTTGCGGAAGCGTTCGAATCGTTTGAGGTCGCCGCGCAGTTCGGGCGCGTAGCCGTTCAGCATCGCGTCTTCGACAGCCAGCGCCATGCCGCCGGCCTCGATCCGCGCCAGCCGCTCCAGCGCCGGCGCGCGGCGGTCGGCAGCGATGCCGGTGGCGGGGCTGCCGACTGCGACGGCGCTGGTGCGGTCCTTGTAGCGGGCCGCGAATTGCAGCGCGATGGCGCCGCCGACGGCGGCCAGCGCAACCTTGCCGGTGATGCCGTAGTGATCGAGCAGGCCGGCGATGTCGGCGGCCATGGTGTCGAGCGTCAGCTCGCCGCGCACCTTTTGCGACAGGCCGGCGCCGCGGGTGTCGTACCGCAGCACGCGGCGGGATTTTGCGAATTTCGGCGCGATGTCGTCCCAGCTTTCGAGCGAGCCGCCCATTTCATGGACCAGAACGATCGTGCGGTCACCGCTGCCCGTGAGCTCGCAGCGCAGCCCGACGCCGTTGGCTTCGACGAAATCCATACGGCGCCCCTCCGGGTTCTTGTTGGTCTTGGTGAGTCACGGCTAAACGACCGGCGAACGATACCGAAGACGGCATGAAATACAAACTGGGAGGGGCGCATGGCGCCGCCGGCGCGCTTCCGGGCGGCGCCGCGATATCAGCGCTGCCGAAGTCCGGACATCCGGACCTAATGCGCCGGTTCGTCGCGCTTGATCTCGATATGCTCGGCGGCCAGCGCGCGGTAATGGGCCGCCATCTCCCGGTAGTGCTGCCTGGAGATGGGATCGGTCGCCGCTTCCGCGCGGCTCTCGAACATTTCGGCCTTTTCCTTCAGGACCTGGGCCTGGGACATGGCTGTGCCTCCGTCAGGTCAGGCAGGCGAGATAGACGATGGCGACGCCCAGAACCGTGCCGATCGACCAGAGGGCCGGATCCCAGCCTTCGGAATGGACGCTATCGGTTTCGATGGTCGTCATGACAGGGCCTCCATTATTATTTGCCCCGACTACATTCCCCGTCTGTTTCAGGACGACTACGCCGGGTGCTCAAAATGGTTTCTTCGGCGGCTTTGCGGTTCCAGATATCGTGATCGGTGGGCGGGGCGTCCGGTCGCCGGCAACGGCCCGGAAATGCCTCCTTTGCAGAAAGTCTTGCTGCGAAAAGGGGTTGGCAGGCCGATGCCGCGGTTGCGGCGCAAAACCGGCCTCTGCTATACGGCGGGTGCGATTTCCCCGGTCGAGGCCTATATTTATGTCTGTTGATGCCGCCACCGTTCGCCGCATCGCGCATCTGGCGCGAATTGCGGTCACCGAGGCCGAAGTTCCCCACCTGCAGGGCGAGCTGAACGCCATGCTGGCCTTCGTGGAGCAGCTTTCGGAAGTGAACGTCGACGGCGTCGAGCCGATGACGTCGGTGACCCCGATGGAGATGAAAAAGCGCGCCGACGTGGTCAATGACGGCGAGATCGCCGATGACATCGTGAAGAACGCGCCGGACACCGTGAACCACTTCTTCCTGGTGCCCAAGGTCGTCGAATAACTTCTTTC
>JAQSDT010000397.1 GCA_029946075.1 bacterium
TCGAACGGCATGCAGCCAAGCGACGCCACGGTGTCGACCATGAACAGCGCCGGATGGCCGGTGGACTTGATCGCCTTGCCGATCGCCTCGATGTCGTTGAAGGCGCCGGAGGCCGTATCGACCTGCACCGCGACGATCGCCTTGATGGTGTGGTCCTTGTCCTGGCGCAGCCGCGCCTCGACCTCGGCGGGACGGATCGCGCGGCGCCAGTCGCCCTTGAGCACCTCGACCTCCGCGCCCATCGCGGCGGCCGCATTGCCCCAGCCGATCGCAAAACGGCCGCTCTCCAGCACCAGCAGCTTGTCGCCGCGCGACAGCACGTTCGAGAGCGTCGCTTCCCACGCGCCGTGACCGTTGGCGATGTAGATGTAGGAATGGCCCTTGGTGGCGAACAGCTTTGACAGGTCGGCGAGCAGGCCGTGGGTCAGTTCCACCATCTGGTCGGAATAGATGTCGAGCGCCGGGCGATGCATCGCCTGCAGCACTTCGTCGGGCATGGTGGTGGGTCCCGGAATGGCCAGAAATTCCCGGCCCGCGCGAACGGTCATTGGTCGGTTTTCCTTGTCGGCAGATACGCTGAATCAGGGCTGGTGATGCTTGGACGCAATGATATTGGATCGCGATCTGCATTGCGAGGCCAGTGAAGCAACGCAGGGCCGCAAATTGGTGTGATTGCTCTCATTGCTCCGCTCCGGGAGACTTACTTCGCGACGGCGTCGGCGATGGCGCGCCAGATCTGGTCCTTCAGTTCGGTCGCCGGCGGGCTCGGGATCGTCACCGCCGGCCCGTCGCGTTTCCTGCAGGCCTCGACCAGCCGCAGCACCCAGATTTCGCCGTCGGTGTAGTAGGGATCGCCGCCGCCGTTGCGGCCGGCGATCGTCGGGCCGATGCCGGTGACCTGGTATTTCGCTTCCACCATCCCTGTGGTCTCGAGATCGGATGCCAGCAGCGCGCGCTCGGCATCGAGATCGGGGCTGATGTGATGCGTCACGGCCGCGGTGTATTTGCTGACGCCGACGCCGCGATCCTCGGTGGCGGCGCCGAGCCACACCGGTCGTTTCTCCTCGCCGCTCTCCAGCACCTTCCAGTAACGCACATGGTTGCGGCGGTCGGCGTTGGTTCCGATTGGCTTTTCATAGGCGAGGTCTTCGCGCCGGCCGAGATAATAGAGGTTGCTCACCGGCGCATCGCGATAGGGCCGGTCGAGCAGCACGCTGCCGACGATCTCGAGCGAGGATTTCAGCGTGATCGGATCGGCCGGATACCAGCCGGCGGCATGCATCGCGCAGACCACGTCACGTTCGTCTCCGATCAATCCGACATTCATGGGATCGCCGGGAATGCCCTGCGAGGTGTGCGTCACCATCGGCTTGTCGGCGAGCCCGCGCTGATGCTCATAGTGCGTCCAGAACACCGGCAGCACCAGATAGGCGATCAGCCCGTAGCCGCCGAGGATGAACAGCGTGAGCGTGACGGCGCGCCGCAGGCCGCCGCGCCGTGCGCGGGGTGGCTGTTTGGTTGGATGGATCACTGTGTTCGATGGCATGAGATTCGATACGCATTCAGTTCCGTCATCCTGAGGTGCGCGCGCCTGGCGCGCCTCGAAGGTTGTACGGCCCGTGGCCCATCCTTCGAGGCTCGCCCAGCGGTGCAAGTGCACCGCAAGGCTCGCACCTCCAGCGACAACGGCGAAGCCGTTGCGCGGGGATGACGACTTTCCGGGTAGCCTACCGCTTCGTCTCGCGGCAACCCGCGGCCTGGGCTTCGTCGACCGAGCAGAACCAGCGCGTACCCTTGCTGATCCGCATCTCGATCTTCGCGTACCAGCGGCTGGTCGGTTGGTGATAGATGCATTCGCCGGATCGGTTGACGTTGCCTTTGATGGTGCAGTCGGGCGACGGCGCCAACGGACCTGACGCGGAAGCCAGCAGGATCGTGCTCGCGTTCTCTCCGGGCTTTGTCGCGCCCAGGATCGTGGTCTTCTTGTTGCGGGCGCGCCAGTCCCACGGCGCGATGAACGAACCCTGCCACATGCCGGCCTTGGCCTCGCGCGCAACCTTTTCGTCCGGTTCGTAGTCGCGGGTGATTCGTACCAGCGCCAGCGCCCAGCCGTTCGTCACCATCCATTTCTGGATGTCCTCGCCGTCGGCCGAGCAGCGCGCCACGGTGCGGCCGCGGCGGTCGACCGCGCGGGTCTGGCAGGTCCAGCTCTTGCCGCCGAAACGCTTGACCAGTTCGTCGCGCGCGGCGACGCCGCAGGTCCAGCGCTCGCCCTTGGTGTTGAGGCAGAGCTGATCGGTCGCCGGCGCGTCGATGCCGCCGAGGCGGAGGCGCTGGTTGCCGATCTGGATCTGGTCGCCTTCGCGGATTCGGGGCACGCCGGTAATGTCGGCCGCCTGCGCGATGGCGGGCAACAGCAGCAGCACGAATAAGGCAAACCATCTGGTCGATTTCATCGGCAATCCCGGCAGAGGAAGTTTGCACAATAATCCGGCGGATTGTGCGGAGATTGGGGCGGTGTAGCCAGAGCCATCGCTTTCAACTTCCCGTCATTGTCAGCTTCGCCGATCTCCGGACCCGTAGGGTGGGCAAAGGCGCTCTTGCGCCGTGCCCACCATCTATCATCGAGCACGTCTTGCAATGGTGGGCACGCTGCGCTTTGCCCACCCTACGGACTTCGCTCGATCCCGGCTACAAGGTCAGTGCTTCATCATCCTCTGCCGCGCCAGCGCGAGCCCCATCAGCACGAAGGCCGACGTCACTTCCGGCCCGCCCACCAGGATCCGCGTCGGCGTCTTCATCTTGTTCCACTCATAGGCCTTGTACGGCCCGTGCCGGCCGCCTTCGCCGAGATGGCTGACGATGCATGCCAGCGCCGGCGTGAAGGTCGAGACGTCGGCGCCCAGATGCGCCAGCGCCATCAGCGCCAGCGCCGCATCGAACGGGTTCATCTCGCGCGCGATCAGTTCGCCCTGCACGTAAGCCAGCACGCGGGTGCGGATGATCTCGAACGCGCCATCGGGATCGATCGCCTGTCGCGCAGGTTCCGGCAACGCTGTGAACGCCGCATGGCAGCGGCCGAAATAGGCCGAGTAGAGTTCCGGCAGATAGTAGATATGCGAGCGCGGATCGGCGAAGGCGCCGCTTTCCGCAAGCTTGCGCTGGAAGCCGATGATGCGATGCACCGTCTCCAGCCGCTCCGGCGTCTCCAGCACCTTCCAGCGGGCAAGATTACGGAAGCTGACTTCGAGGATGTCGAGATTGAGCGTCGGATCGAGGTCGTTGCCGTAGGGCCGTTCGCCCTCGAGATTGTCGATCCAGGTGACGACGCCGCCCTCATACTCGATGTTGTCGTTGAGCGGGACGGTGACGCGCGGTTCGTTGGCGCCTTCGCGCACCTGGTAGCCGCGGTAGAAATCCAGCAGCGGCTGGTCGAGGATCGGATCGGTGGAGCCGGCCTGCGTCGCGGCCGAGAACGAGCACGCCGTGGTGTCGCAGTCCGGCACGTAGATGCCGAAGCCGAGGTCCTGCTTGATCTGCGAAAAGAATTTCGAGAAGCGCGGATGCGGCAGCGGCGCCAGCGCCGTGATCACCCGCACCGTCGAGCCGTCATGCGAGGGCACTTCCTCGGCGCTGGTCTTGAGGCAGAACTCCACCATCTCCGAAATCGCGCGCCGCGACGTCGCTGCCTCGTCCGGCGCCGCCAGCCCGGTCTCGATGTAGCTGAGCAGCGCTTCGGTGAAGAAGGCGTCGTAATAGGCGGAGCGATGGCGGATCTGCATCGGTTCCCACATCGGCTCGGCGATGCCGGTCCAGGGCGGGTTGATCAGCGCGCGCGCCGGCGAATGCGCGATGAAGATTCGCGCGAGGCTGAACAGCAGCGTCGAGTTCTTGTAGCCGCGGGCGTTGAGGCCGGTCAGCGCCATCAG
>JAQSDT010000398.1 GCA_029946075.1 bacterium
ATTCAGGGCTGCGTGCTCGGTTTCCTGTGCGGCGGCGAGACCTGGACCCGCGTCGGTCCGCCGATCCCATCGAGTCCGACCAACAGCATGGCCAAGGGTTCGAAGGCTGCGCCTGGTGCCGCCCCGAAGGCAGCAGCCCCGGCAACGCCGCCGGCAGCCCCGAAGACCACGACGGGTGCGCTGCTGCCCCCGCCCGGTGCCCCCAAAGCGCCCGGTCAGAAGCCGGCAGGCGACATCGGCGATATCTGTCTACTCCCCGACATCGCGCGGTTTGCCCATTAACGCGGGCTGGAACAGCAACACCGCGGCCAGCGTGATCACGAACGACAGCGCCAGCAATTTACCCATGCTGGCGGTGCCGGGGTGACTGGATAGCCAGAGGCTTCCGAACGCAGTCGCGGTTGTCAGCGCCGAGAAAAAGATCGCGCGCGTCAGGCTCGACTGCAGCAGATTCGTTCTGCCCTCGCGCCAGGCAGTGACATAGTAAATCTTGAACGCGACGCCGACGCCGAGCAGCAGCGGCAACGCAACGATATTGGCGAAGTTGAGCGGCAAGCCGATCAGCACGCAGATCTCCAGCGTCACCGCGCCGGCCACCAGAAGCGGCACCATCGTCATCAGGACGTCGGTGACGCGTCGCAGCGCCAGCCACAGCAAGAGACTGATGACCACCAGCGCCCAGATGCCGGCGTAGATGAACGCCTTCACGATGGTGTCACCGGATCGGAGGATCGAAACCGGCCCGCCGATCGCATTGGGCTCGGCCGCCAGCACGGCGTCGGCAAACCTGCGCAAATTGTCGTTATCGTTCGGATCGCCCCTCGGCAGCGCCTCGACGCGGATCAATCCGTCCTTCGACTTCCAGCTATTGACCAATTCGGGCGGCAGCGTTTTCTGCGTCACCGGTCCGGCCTGCATGGTGTTCTTGAGCTGATCGAACGTGATCTTGAGCGGAACGACGAAGACGTCCTGCGCCTTGTCGCGCGTCGCCTGGGTGCTGGCTGCAAGCCTGGACAGCGCGTCGGCAAGCCGTCGTGCGGCCACCGCGCCCGCGCTTTTGCCTTCGCCGGCGGCCTTGCGCAGGCTGTCGACCGATCCTTTCAGCGCCTCGACATTCTCCTCGTCGGTGGGCGCGGCGTCGACCGAATCCGGGTTGAGCGCGGGGCTGACCACCTTGGCCGCCTGCGCGATCAGCTTCAGCTTCGCCGGCTGATCCTCGGGCACGAAGCTGTCGAGCGACATGGCGCGGAGAACTTCCGGCACCTTTTCCAGCCGAGCCTCGATCTTTCTGGCGTCGGCCTCCGAGGCCGCCAGCACGTTGATGGCGTTGGCGCCGGTGTTGGGATCCTTGCGCAGGTCGAGGAAGGTCGCGATCGATTCCGCCTTCGGGTTGCGCAGGTTGATCGGGTTGAAGTCGAACTTCATGAAATAGAGCAGTGGCAGGCCGGCGATGGCCAGCAACAGCGTGCCACCGACGATGATAACGCGGTGATCTTCGAGGAAACGATCGAGCGGCGCCAGGAACGCGTAGCCGACCGCTTCCTTTTCGCCGGGAGGATTGAGCAGCTTCAGCATCGCCGGCAGCGCCGTGATGCTGGTCAGAAACGCGAACATCATGCCGGCGCCGGCGATCTTGCCGAGTTCGGAAATGCCCTTGTAGTCGGTCGGCAGGAAGCAGAGAAAACCGGCCGCGGTCGCCATCGCGGCGAGCGACAGCGGCACCGCCGAACGGCGCGCCGCCTCTTCCAGTGCACCGGCCAGATCGTCGTTCTTGAAACGCTCGGAGCGATAACGAACGCTGTACTGGATGCCGAAATCGACGCCGAGGCCGACGAACAGGACGGCGAAGGCAATCGACAGCAGATTGAGCGAGCCGACCATCATCAGGCCCACCGCCGTGGTGAGCGCAAGGCCGATGAATAGGTTCACGAACACCGCGAAGATGATCTTGGAGGAGTGCAGCGCCATCCACAGGATCGCCAGCACGATCAGCACGGTGACGACGCCGTTGAGAACAGCGCCCTCCTGAACCGTCGAATACTCCTCGTTGGCGATCGGGACCGGGCCGGTCAGCCGGACGCGGGCATCGTACCTGCCGGCGAAATCGAGATCGGTTGCGGCCTTGCGGATAGCGTCGGTGGCGTCCTTGCCGGGCTCGAGCGCGTTGTAGTCGAGCTTCGGCTTGAATTCGATGAAGGCGCGGCGATCGGCATCGGTCAGCGGCTTGTTGCTGACCAGCCCGCGCCACGAGAACGTCCCCTTGCCCTTGCCGAGGACGTCTTCGACCGTCTGGCTGATCTGGTTGAACGTCTTGTCAGCGTTCTCGAGCTTGACCTGCCCGCGCTTGATGCCGGCAAGCCCCGTCTCCAGCGCACCGGTCAGGCCGCGAATCGAGGGATCGCCCGCCATGATCTCGATCAGCGGGGCTGCCGCTTCGAGCTGGGTGGTGACCTTGCCGACCTCCTCGACCGGCAGGAACAACAGGCCGTTCTTTTCGAAGAATTCGCCGGAGCCGAGCGGCTGGACCGATTCGAAGTGCTTGGTGTCGCTGGCAAGCCTGGTCGCCAGCGCCTTTGCCGCGGCGCTCGCAAGTTCGGGCGTCGCAGCCTCGACGACGGCGAGAATCAGTTTTTCGCGGTCGAAGGCATGCTCAAACTGGTTGTCGCGCTTGCGCCAGTCGAGGTCGGGCGAGATCAGCTTGTTGATGTCGGTGTTGATCGAGAAATTATGGGCGGCGTAATAGCTCGCGCCCACCGAAAGGATCAGCGACAGGACGACGACGAGAGAGGCAAAGCGCGTACAGGTTTTGACAATCGAGACAACAATGCTGGTCAGCACTTCGTTTTTTTCCAGTTCTTAAAGAGGCTCGGCGAAAACGCCCGCTATCTATCCGAGTTCCCCGACCCGGCCTAATGTTGTTTTGGTTACTCTCGCGGGGGTTCAACCCAAGCTACCCAAATCTGGCCGGAACGGCATTTTGCGGCCGGTATAGACGGTCTGAGGGGGCGATAAAGTGACGAACCGGTGAGGAATGATGCCGCATCGCAGGCAACACCCCTATCATAATACCTCAATCCGGTAACCATCGCAGGATGCATCTTTTCCAGCCGCTCAATTTTTGACACATAGTGCTGTGCTTCCATGTGCTTGGGCGGGGTCACCCTGCAAGTTCCACCATGGTGCGAATTTTGCAGATATCCGGTGTGACCGGCTGCGCGGAGACCCACGGGTGAATCTGGGAATGCTGCTTTTGGTGCAACTTGCGTAATGGACGTGCCATGGAAGTTTATCTTGCCCAACCGCGCGGATTTTGCGCCGGCGTCGTGCGTGCGATCGAGATCGTCGAGCGCGCGCTCGAGAAATACGGCCCCCCGGTCTATGTGCGCCACGAGATCGTGCACAACAAATACGTCGTCGAAAGCCTGAAAAACAAGGGTGCGATCTTCGTCGAGGATCTGTCGGAAGTCCCGGCCCATGCCGTGACCGTGTTCAGCGCCCATGGCGTCGCCCGCAGCGTCGAGGAGGAGGCCGCCGTGCGCGGCCTGCCGGTCCTCAATGCCACCTGCCCGCTCGTCACCAAGGTCCACAACCAGGGCAAGCGGTACATGTCCAAGGGCCGCGCCCTGATCCTGATCGGCCATGCCGGGCACCCCGAGGTCGAGGGCACCATGGGCCAGGTCCCCGGCCCGGTCCTGCTGGTCCAGAACGTCGACGACGTCGCCGGCCTGACCCTGCCGATCGACACCCCGGTGGCCTATATCACCCAGACCACCCTCAGCGTGGACGACACAAAAGACATAATTGCCGCCTTACAGGCCCGTTTTACAGATATTCAAGGCCCTGACATAAGGGATATCTGCTATGCCACACAGAACCGCCAATCTGCGGTAAGGGACCTGAGCAAACTGGTGGACGTCATTCT
>JAQSDT010000399.1 GCA_029946075.1 bacterium
AGCATGAATTTACGGGCTTCTCCGTGTATCACGGCGCCCATGTTCGGAATATTCAACTCGGTCGCTTCCCGGCTCCCGGCCTGATACATCCGGCTGCTGGCCCTGAGCGGGGGTGAGCCGGTCTTATCTACATAGTATATGCACGAAGGGCTTGCGAGCCATTGCAGGATCGCAGAATTCCTCGTAACCAGCGGTCTTCATACTGGAATTTGGGCATGAACGACCGCAAAAACGGGCTTACTTACGCGGATTCGGGCGTCGATATTGACGCGGGCAACCGCCTCGTCGATCTCATCAAGCCGATGGTTCGCGCCACCGCCCGGGCGGGCGCGGATGCCGAGATCGGCGGCTTCGGCGGGCTGTTCGACCTCAAAGCGGCCGGTTTCAAGGACCCGGTGCTGGTGGCCGCCACCGACGGCGTCGGCACCAAGGTGAAGATCGCGATCGAGACCGGCCTGCATGGCGGTATCGGCATCGACCTCGTGGCGATGTCGGTCAACGACCTCGTCGTACAGGGCGCAGAACCGCTGTTCTTTCTCGACTATTTTGCCTGCGGCAAGCTCGATCCCGAGGCTGCTGCTTCGATCGTGGCCGGTGTTGCCGAGGGCTGCCGCGAATCCGGCTGCGCCCTGATCGGCGGCGAGACCGCCGAGATGCCCGGCCTCTACAAGGATGGCGACTACGATCTGGCGGGATTTGCGGTGGGCGCGGCCGAGCGCGGCACGCTGCTGCCGAGCAAGGACATCGCCGCCGGCGATGCAGTGATCGGGCTGGCGTCCTCGGGCGTGCACTCCAACGGCTTTTCGCTGGTGCGCAAGATCGTCGAGAATTCCGGTCTCGGCTTCGATGCGCCGGCGCCGTTCTCGCCCGTCATGACGCTGGGCGGCGCGCTGCTGGCGCCGACGCGGCTTTATGTGAAGTCGTGCTTGCGCGCGATCCGCGAGACCGGCGCGATCAAGGGGCTTGCCCACATCACCGGCGGCGGCTTCACCGACAACATTCCGCGCGTGCTGCCGAAGCATCTTGGCGTCGGCATCGATCTGGCGCGGCTGCCGGTGTTGCCGGTTTTCAAATGGCTGGCGGCGCAGGGCGGCATTGCCGAACTGGAACTGTTGCGCACGTTCAACTGCGGCATCGGCATGATCGCCATCGTCAAGGCCGACGCGGTCGAGCAGGTGACGCAAGTACTCACCGAGAGCGGCGAGACCGTTGCCTTGCTCGGCGAAGTCATTCCGACCGAAGGCGAACACCGCGTGGTCTATCACGGTCACCTCGACCTCACGCCATGAAACGGCGTGTCGCCATCCTGATTTCCGGGCGCGGATCCAACATGGCCGCGCTGATCGACGCGGCCAGGGCGCCGGATTTTCCGGCCGAGATCGTCGTCGTGATTTCCAACCGCGCCGATGCGCAGGGATTGCAGCGTGCCGGTGCAAGCGACATCCCGACCATCGTCATCGAGAGCAAGCCGTTCGGCAAGGATCGCGCCGGATTCGAGGCCATGCTGCAGCAGGCGCTGGACGAGAAGGGCGTCGAGCTGATTTGTCTCGGCGGATTCATGCGGCTGTTCACCTCCGAATTCGTGCAGCGCTGGTATGGCAAGATGCTCAATATCCATCCCTCGCTGCTGCCGTCGTTCCCGGGCCTCGATCCGCACGGCCAGGCGCTGGCGGCCGGCGTGAAGATCTCAGGGGCAACGGTGCATTTCGTCATCCCGGAAACCGATGCGGGTCCGATCGTGATGCAGGGGGCGGTCGCGGTTGCCGACGACGACACTTCCGAGACGCTATCGGAACGCATCCTCGGCATCGAGCATCGCATCTATCCCGAAGCGCTGCGGCTGCTTGCCGGCGGCCGGCTGCAGCTCGCAGGCGACCTCTGCAGGGTGTCCGGGGCGGCCGATCGCGACGGCACCCTGATCGCGCCTGCCACGAACTAACGTCTGGCTGGGCTCTGGCGGACCTCGGGAATAGTCCCTGCGGGAACAGGCTGTGGCTGCCGCACCACAATGGCGCGTATTCGGCCATGCGCCCGGGGGGCAGCCAATTGACGCTTCCCCGCAAGTGGGGGCAAATCAACCCCATTGCATCGGGATTTACTGGTTTTTCGGCCGGCGCTTGTTGGGAATGGATGGGATGCGCTGCTCTGGGCGGCTTTGGCGCGGACGAAAAACAGTGACCGGTCAGGCGCTCGCGCGGTTGGCTGTGATCGCGTTCGTTTTTGCCTTCGGTGCATCGACCGCATCGGCGCAATCGCCGAGCCCGTCGCCGACCCCCACCCCCACGGCCTCGCCGACGCCGATCCCCACACCGACCCAGACCAATTCGACGGTGTCGTCGAACGCTGCCGTGGTCAATCTTGGAAGCAACTTCCTCGAGCGGCTCGGCAACCGGTCGAGCAACGGCTTCAACCGCATGCAACGGACCAATCCCGGCGGCGGCGGCGCCTCGGAGGCTGCGGAAACGCCGCGCTATCGCACCTGGTTCGAAGGCTATGGGATGACGGCCAGGAACGGCGCGGTCGGCGATTTCGTCGGTGACAGCCGCAAGACCTGGGGCGGGGTCGGCGGCTTTGGCGCCCGTGTCGCGCCGGGCGTCAATATCGGCTTCTCCGTCGACCAGAGCCGCTCGTCGATCGACATTCCGCTGGCGCTGCAATCGGCCACCATCGACCTGACACAGCTCGGCTTCACTGCCTCGGTCGACAGCGGTCCGTGGACCTGGGCCAGCGCTGTCGTGCACGGCTTCGGCAACATCAATTCGCGGCGCGACACCGGCTTGGGTCTTGCGACCGCGGGCTACAACGCCAGACTCGACGGCGTGCTCAGCGAAATCAGCTATTACTGGTCCAAGGACCAGGGCCGCATCGTTCCCAAGGGGGCGATCGAGTATGTCCGTGCCCGCACCGGATCATTGCAGGAGATCGGTGGCCTCGATCCGGTGACGGCGAGCAGCGCAACCGTGCAGCGGGTGCGTATCCTGGCCGGCGCCGAAATCGGGCATTACTGGATTTTCGACCGGAAGATTTTCGATCTGTCAGCCTACGGCAAATTCGTCGACAACGTCGTGCAGAACTTCTCCGACGTCACCGTCAGCCTCGGCGCCCAGAGCGTCACGTTCCAGGGCATCGGCGAAAGCCGCTACGGTGCGGATGCCGGCGCGTCGGCTTCGCTCAGCCTGACCAACACGGCGCGCCTGTATGTCAACTACGACGCCAAATTCCGCGCCCGGATGCAGTCGCACCAGGGCACGCTGGGCCTCGAGCTGAAGTGGTAGTTCAACATCCGTCGGTGGCCTCGTGGTTCGAGACGCATCGCCTCGCGACGCTCCTCGCCATGAGGTCCAATACCTCATCCTGAGAGCCGCGTAGCGGCGTCTCGAAGGATGAAGGCCCCAATGCTTATTCAGCTCGGTCGACCCTGACGACGCGGCCCTTTTCGATCGCCAGCGCCAGCCTGCCGTGCTTGAGCGCGATCGCAGCTTCGCCGAACAATTCGCGGCGCCAGCCATGCAGGGCGGCGACGTCGGCATTGTCGTCGGCGGCGATCTGGTCGAGATCGTCGACGGTGGCGATCACCTTGCTGGCGACGGCGTGACGTTCCGACGTCATCCGCAGCAGCACCTTCAGAAGCTCGACGGTTGCCGCGCCGTTGGAATTGCCACGCGGCTTTTCCAGTTTGGGCAGCGTGAGCGGATCGCGGGAGACGCCGCGTTGCACGGCGGCGATGATGTCGCTGCCCCATTTGGAGCGATCGAAGCCCTTCGGCAGCGAGCGCAGGCTGGCGAGGCGCTCCAGCGAGGTCGGCGCGTGGGTGGCGATGTCGCCGACCGCGTCGTCCTTCAGCACGCGCGAGCGCGGCACGTCGCGGCTTTGCGCTTCCTGCTCGCGCCAGGCCGCGACTTCCATCAGCACCGCGAGTTCTTTCGGCTTGCGCACCCGCGTCTTCAGCCGCTCCCACGCCCTTTCGGGGTGGAAATCATAGGTCTTCGGCGAGGTCAGGACTTCCATCTCCTCGCTGACCCAATCGCTGCGGCCGCGCTTCTTCAAATCGGCATCCAGCGCCGCGAAGACGTCGCGCAGATGGGTGACGTCGGAGACCGCGTAGTGCATCTGTTCGGGGGTCAGCGGCCGGCGCGACCAGTCGGTGAAGCGGTGGGTCTTGTCCGGGCGGTGGCCGGTGACGCGCTCGACGAGCTGGTCGTAGGCGATGCTGTCGCCATAGCCCAGCACCATCGCGGCGACCTGCGTGTCGAAGATCGGGTGCGGAATGGTGCCGGAGAGATGCCAGACGATTTCGATGTCCTGGCGCGCGGCGTGAAACACCTTCAGCACCGCCTCGTTCGCCATCAATTCGAAGAACGGCTTGAGGTCGATACCTTGCGCCAGCGTGTCGACCACGACGGCTTCGTCCGGGCTCGCCATCTGGACGACGCAGAGCAACGGATAATAGGTCGTCTCCCGAAGAAACTCGGTGTCGACGGTGATGACCTTGTGTTGGGCGAGCCGGGAGCAGGCGGCAGCGAGGTCGGCAGTGCTGGTAATCAGATCCATGAACAATCCATGACGCTTATGACAGGCGTTCTGCCGAAAGCGCTGATATGTCAAGGGTGTTGAGGGTGATTTGAGCCCGGGAATCGAGCCTGAGCACGGCTTTTTTGCGTCGGCCCGGCGTTAGACGCCCGGCGCGCTGGCCGGGGGTCGGCAGGAGCGGTCGGCGGGAATTCCGCTTACTCGTAGCGAACGTGCCGCGACGGCCGGCGATTGCAGGGCACGGCGAGCACGATGAGACAGAGCGCAATCATCACCAGTCCCATAAATCCGAAAGCGAAAGCGTCCACGGCAATTCTCCCCAATAGATGATTAGAATTGTAGGGTGCGCGTTGACGGTTTCTTAATTCGCGAAACAAGAGCGAAAGCGCGTTGGGAAATGGTGGACGTGCGCTTAAGGAGTTGGGTTAACGGCGGGAGCCCCATGCGGGGAGTAGAGGGGCAGCAAGACCCGGAGATCGTTCTCACGTCCGAGCGATACGTTAGGCCGCTTTCGTGATCGGTCCAATTCTTGCGAGGTCCTTACCTATCTGACGCTTCGCGATTTGGATGTCGTAGTCGGTCTGAAGGTTCAGCCAGAGTTCGGGTGAGGTGCCGAAGGCCTTCGATAAGCGTAGCGCGGTATCCGCCGTCACGCCGGTTTCCTCATTCGACAATCGTTCGATACGCGTTCGCGGAACACCGCAGGCCTTTGCCAACGCACCGGGCGACAGCCCAAGCGGTAACAGAAATTCTTCCCGGAGAACTTCACCGGGATGCATGGGGGCAAGTTTTTTGGCCATTGACGGTTCCCTCTTCTTGGCTCGAAGGCCTGCCTGACGATCTCACGAATGATAGTCAATCAATTCAACGTCTTTCGGCCCTTCCTCGGTCCAAACAAAGCAGATCCGGAACTGGTCATTGACGCGAATTGAGTGTTGCCCCGCGCGGTCACCCATGAGCGCCTCGAGTCGGTTGCCGGGCGGCACACGCAAATCCGCCAGAATGTGCGCCGCATGCAAATAACGCAGCTTGCGGCGTGCAACTTTGATCAAGTTAGCCGGAAACCCCTTGCGGACGACGCCGTTGAACGCGTCTTCCGTCAGTGCATCCTTGAAACTCTTGATCATGACGGAGTGTATCAGTGCGCGATACGATCGTCAACGATACTGTATCATCAAATGATACAATTGGCTCGCTCTAACAGCACCTCACGTCCCGCAGAACGTCTGCAGGACGCGCTGATCCGGCAGTGGCGGGTCGGCGTAGGCAGCGTACTTCGGCTGATCCTCGAAAGGTTTCGACAGCACGGTGATCAGCTCCTCAAACGGTGCGTAGTCGTCACGGTTCATCGCCGCCTGGATGACGGCCTCGACGCGGTGGTTGCGCGGAATGAAGAGCGGATTGACCGCGCGCATCGCAGCTTGCCGCTCGGCGGCCGATTGCGGCTCATCCGCGAGACGCTTGCGCCAGCGCACGGCCCATTCATCGAAGGCGGCGGGATCGGTGAATTGCGCACGTACGCTATCGTCGTCGGCGCTGCCGGCGGCATCTCCAAGCCGGCGGAAGGTGAGGGTGAAGTCGGCGTTGTTCTTCGCCATCGCGTCGAGCAGGTCCTGGATCAGTGCCTCGTCGCTATCCTGCACGGTGAACAGTCCGACTTTGCTCCGCAGGCCGGCCTGATAGGCGGCCGTGAATGTCCCGGCGAACTCGCCGAGCACGAACTGCGCCTGTTCGATCGCCTTGTCCTTGTCGTCGGAGAACAGCGGCAGCAGGCATTCGGCCAGCCGCGTCAGATTCCACAGCGCGATCTGCGGCTGGTTGGCATAGGCGTAGCGGCCCATCTCGTCGATCGAGGAGAACACCTGCGCGGGGTTGTAGTCATCCATGAAGGCGCAGGGACCGTAGTCGATGGTCTCGCCGGAGACCGAGCAGTTATCCGTGTTCATCACGCCATGGATGAAGCCGACCAGAAGCCAGCGTGCGACGAGATCGGCCTGCCGGGCGACGACGCGTTCGAGCAGCGCGTGATAGGGGCGTTCGGCGCCGGCGATATCCGGATAGTGCCGCGCGATGACGTGATCGGCGAGGCGACGCACGCCGTCGGTGTCGCCGCGGGCGGCAAAGAACTGGAAGGTGCCGACGCGGATATGGCTGGAGGCGACGCGCGTGAGCACGGCGCCCGGCAGCATCGTCTCGCGCTGAACGCGTTCGCCGGAGGTCACCGCGGCTAGCGAGCGGGTGGTGGGAATGCCGAGCGCAAACATCGCCTCGCTGACGATGTATTCGCGCAGCACCGGTCCGAGCGCGGCGCGGCCGTCGCCCCGGCGCGAGAATGGCGTCGGGCCGCTTCCCTTGAGCTGGATGTCGCGGCGGATGCCTTCCCTGTCGATGACTTCGCCGAGCAGGATGGCCCGGCCGTCGCCGAGTTGGGGCACGAAATGGCCGAACTGGTGCCCGGCATAGGCCATTGCGATCGGGTCCGCCCCGTCAGGCAGGCGCTTCCCGGCGAGGATTTCGGCTCCCTCAGGGGTGTCGAGAACGTCGGGATCGAGGCCGAGCTGGACGGCCAGTGCCCGGTTGAGCTTGATCAGCCGCGGGGCGGCGACCGGGGTGGGGGCGACGCGGGCGAAGAAGTTGGCCGGCAGCGCCGAATAGGTGTTCTGGAACGGGAAATGGACGGTCATGGACCAAAGATAGGCGCGGGGGCCAAATAGGCAAACGGTTCGGCCGTTTGGAGGGCCGAAATCTGGCTTTTGGGGCATGAAACAAGCCCCGCCATTGGTTGCCGCTTCCGGCCGCGTCGGGTAAACCCTCCGCACATTCGGACCGGCTTTGCCTCCGATTCTGCCCTCCGACATCAGTTTTTGGAAATTCCATGCATCGCTACCGGTCACATACATGCGGCGCGCTCCGCGAGAGTCATATCGGCGAAACGGTTCGCCTCTCGGGATGGTGCCACGTCATCCGCGACCATGGTGGCGTGCTGTTCATCGACCTGCGCGATCACTACGGCATCACGCAGTGCGTGGCCGACAAGGATTCGGCGGCGTTTAGCGGCTTCGAGAAGGTCCGCTCGGAATGGGTGGTCCGGATCGACGGCAAGGTGCGCCGCCGTCCCGAGGGAACCGCCAATGCCGAACTGCCGACGGGGCAGATCGAGATTTTTGCCAGCGAGATCGAGGTTCTCGGGCCAGCAGCCGAGTTGCCGCTGCCGGTCGCGGGCGAGCAGGAATATCCTGAAGATATCAGGCTCAAATACCGCTTCCTCGACCTGCGCCGCGAGAAGCTGCACCAGAACATCATGACGCGTGGCGCGATCGTCGATTCCATGCGCAAGCGCATGAAGGAGCAGGGCTTCTTCGAATTCCAGACGCCGATCCTGACGGCGTCCTCGCCGGAAGGCGCGCGCGACTTCCTGGTGCCGTCGCGCATTCATCCCGGCAAGTTCTACGCGCTGCCGCAGGCGCCGCAGCAGTACAAGCAGCTCCTGATGATGTCGGGCTTCGACCGCTATTTCCAGATCGCGCCGTGTTTCCGCGACGAGGACCCGCGCGCCGACCGGTTGCCGGGCGAGTTCTACCAACTCGACGTTGAAATGAGCTTTGTCGAGCAGGAGGACGTGTTCACGGCGATGGAACCCGTCGTCACCGGCGTGTTCGAGGAGTTCGCCAAAGGCAAGCCCGTAACCAAGGGGTGGCGGCGAATTCCGTTTGCGGAAGCGTTGAAGAAATACGGCAGCGACAAGCCCGATTTGCGCAACCCGCTCGAGATGCAGGATGTCTCCGAGCATTTTCGCGGCTCCGGCTTCAAGGTGTTCGCGCGGATGCTGGAAGATCCGAAGAACCAGGTCTGGGCGATCCCCGGACCCGGCGGCGGTTCACGCGCGTTCTGCGACCGCATGAACTCCTGGGCGCAGGGCGAAGGCCAGCCCGGCCTCGGCTACATCATGTGGCGCGAGGGCGGCGAGGGCGCAGGTCCCCTTGCGAACAACATCGGCGCGGAACGAACCGCGGCGATCCGCAGCCAGCTCGGGCTGAAGGACGGCGACGCCGCCTTCTTCGTGGCCGGCGACCCGGACAAGTTCTGGAAGTTCTCGGGGCTCGCCCGCACCAAGGTCGGCGAGGATCTGAACCAGGTCGACAAGGACCGGTTCGAACTCGCCTGGATCGTCGACTTCCCGATGTACGAGTATGACGAGACCGAGAAGAAGGTCGACTTCTCGCACAACCCGTTCTCGATGCCGCAGGGCGGCCTCGATGCGCTCAACGGACAGGATCCGCTGACCATCAAGGCGTTCCAGTACGACATCGTCTGCAACGGCTACGAGATCGCGTCGGGCGGCATCCGCAACCACAAGCCGGAAGCGATGGTGAAGGCGTTCGAGATCGCGGGCTATGGCGAGAACGACGTTGTCGAGCGCTTCGGCGGCATGTACCGCGCGTTCCAGTACGGCGCCCCGCCGCACGGCGGCATGGCAGCCGGCGTCGATCGTATCGTGATGCTGCTGTGCGGCACCACCAACCTGCGCGAGATATCGCTGTTCCCGATGAACCAGCAGGCGGTCGATCTCTTGATGGGCGCGCCGTCGGACGTCGCTCCGAAGCAGCTTCGCGATCTCCACATCCGGCTCAATCTGCCGGACAAGACTTAGGACTTAAGCTAGAGACTTAAGCTAGAGACTTGGGCTAGCTCACAGCGCGGTCGAGGCTTCGATCCGGAACTGCGATAACGCGGTTGCCGGATCGGCCTTCAGCGCCTGCATGAGCTGCATCGCCGGCACCTTGGCGCGCGGTGTGAGCTTGAGGATCAACGTCGTCCGCGGCGTCTCGACAAACCGTGCCAGTGCCTCGGCGGCCGTGGCTGCATCCGGATTGCCGGCTGCCATCGTCGCGCCGTTGCTCCTGATATCGGTGACGATGGCCTGCCGCGCAGCATCGCGACTGACGTTCTGCGCGCGGGCATATTGCGCGATAGCAAGATCGAGCCCCCCAAGGTCGCGCAGCGTGAGTTCGAGCGTTCCCGCCTCGACCTGCGCCGCCGCGTTGGCGGCCTGCGGCAGGTTGAACGAAAATACCTGGCGCGGCACGTTGGCGAGCGACACGCGCGCCGATGCGCGAAACAGACCGCCGATATCGAGCTTCGCGAGATCCAGCACGAAACTGCGCGCCGCCTCGGTCCAGACGGCGCTGATATCGCCGTCGGCAGCGATCGTGTCGAGGCCGGCTGCGACGAGCGGCAGCATCGCTGGATTTTTGGCATCGACCGGCGTCGTGATCCTGGTGGTCAGCCTCGCCTTGCTCGGCACTGAGCCGACGAACTGGCCCCAATTGAGATCGAAGGTATCGAGGTTGACCAGCTTGTTCGTATTCTGGAACGGCGCGACCACGCCTTTGATCTCGACGCCCTCGATCAGCGGGATCAACGCGAGGAATTGATCGGGCGCCGGCGGTTGCGCCGGGTTGGCGAACGTCGTCGACAGGCGGATGAAGTTGGCGATATCGAGCGATCTGAGCGCAAAGCGGCCGACCTTGACCGGTCCTTTCGGCGTCGGGGTATCCAGTCCCTCGAAGGCGAACTCGCCGATCTTGCCGTTTTCCAGATTGAACTTGATCAAGGCGAGCTTGAACGCGTCCTTTGGCGGCACGTCGGCCGAAAGCCCGCGCAATTCGGCGTTGCCGATTTTGATGCCCTCGTAGAGCGTCGCCATCTTGCCGACCATCTCGCGGGTCTGTGCCGACGAGAGCTTGGTCGAGCCTGCCGACTGGATCATCGCCATCAGTTCCGGCAACTGCAGCCGGGACGGCCGCGCGCCGACGCCGTCGATGGACATCTGTTCGATGCGCATGCGAATGCCGAGCGAGGACGTGACGGTGTAGGGCCCGGCGGAGGTCTTGCCGTAGATGCCGTAGTAATTGTCGTCGCCGGCCTTCTGCGGATCGAGGATCGCGGCGACGGCGGCGGCGTCGAAGTCGCGCGACACGATACTGGCGATCTCGCCCGTCTTCCTGTCGGGCTTGCCGGCCTGTTGCGTGTTCATCGCGAAGTTCGCCCGCTCGACCTGCATGGCACCGACCTTGCCGGACTTGATGTCTTGCAGCGACATGCCGGAGTAAGTGAATTCTCCTGCAAGCTGGGCGCCGAGATTGATCGTGCCGGTCATCGTCGGGACCGAGACCGATGTCGCCGTGACGGCGGCGAACTGCATGAGCGCGGAACGGTAGCTGTCGATGATCGCCGCCTGTGCCGGCGGACGCTGCAGGCTCGCAGGGCCGGAATAATCCTTTATGACCAGTCGCGGGATCCGGTACGAGAGGCTGGCGCCGGCTGCGTCGCCAGCACCGCGAATCTCCATGTCGGAAGCTTCGATGGCATCGGCCGAGAAACGCCCTGCGTCGGGCTGCCCTGCACCGGTGACGACGACGTTTGCGATCTTCACGCTGAATGGAGGCTGGCCAGCCGATTCACTGGAGATGTCGGCAATCCGGAGGGTGCGGCTCGCAAGATCGAACGAGACCTTGCCGTAGCTGGCCTTGCCGCCGCCGGCGCGGATCTGCTCGAAAGCGGCCGTGACCTCGCTGGCGATCCGTCGCTCGGTATAGAACTGGAAGCCGAAGAAACCGCCCGCCGCCAGCACGACCGCCGCGGCCAGTCCGACCAGAATCCTTACCATGAGTTGTGCTCCAATCGCCGGGGTGGCTGGGGGCAGATTGTCATATTGTGGGTCAGGGGCGCGAAGGGCGGGATGATGGTACCGGGTCCGGGGCTTCCCGTCGATCTGGCCCTGTTGACGACGACATCAGCGGATGTTGCGTTCAAGTGGTTGCGCGTGCTTCACATCCGGCTCAATCTGGCGAGAAACTGACCTTCGTCGAGTGAACCAACGAAATAAAAGTTCGGGCCGGAAACGCGGGAGTACGCATGTCGTCCTATTCTGAAGATCTCCGCACCGCGGCGCTGGCGTATCATCGGCTGCCGCGGCCCGGTAAACTCGAAATCCAGGCCACCAAGCCGCTCGCCAACCAGCGCGATCTGGCACTGGCCTATTCGCCCGGCGTGGCCGCGGCCTGCACCGAGATCGCCAACAACCCCGCTGAAGCCGCATCGCTGACGGCCCGGGCCAATCTGGTGGCGGTCGTCTCCAACGGCACCGCGGTGCTCGGCCTCGGCAATATCGGTCCGCTGGCGTCCAAGCCCGTGATGGAAGGCAAGGCGGTCCTGTTCAAGAAATTCGCCGGGATCGACGTGTTCGACATCGAGATCGCCGCCGACACGATCGAGCGCGTCGTCGAGGTCGTGGCCGCGCTGGAGCCGACGTTCGGCGGCATCAACCTCGAAGACATCAAGGGACCGGAGTGCTTCGAGATCGAGGCGCAGCTCAAGGAGCGCATGAAGATCCCGGTGTTCCACGACGACCAGCATGGCACCGCCATCATCGTCGGTGCCGCCATCACCAACGCGCTGCTGCTGAACGGCAAGAAGCTTTCCGACGTCAAGATCGTCTGCTCGGGCGCCGGCGCTGCCGCGATCGCCTGCCTCAATCTGCTGGTCTCGCTCGGTGCGCAGCGCAAGAACATCTGGGTCTGCGATATTGATGGCGTCGTGCATGAGGGGCGCAACACGCTGATGGATCGCTGGAAGGCGGTCTACGCGCAAAAGACCGAGGCCCGCGTGCTGGGCGACGTTATCGGCGGCGCGGATATTTTCCTGGGGGTGTCGGCGCCGAACGTGCTGAAGCCCGAAATGGTCAAGTCGATGGCCGACCATCCGCTTGTGATGGCGCTGGCCAATCCCAATCCTGAAATCATGCCGGAGGAAGCGCGGAAGGCGCGGCCCGACGCCATGATCTGCACCGGCCGTTCCGATTTCCCGAACCAGGTCAACAATGTCCTGTGTTTCCCGTTCATCTTCCGCGGCGCGCTCGATGTCGGCGCTACCGGCATCAACGAGGAAATGAAGCATGCGGCGGTCGACGCCATCGCCCAGCTCGCGCGCGATCCGCCGTCGGATGCGGTGGCGCGCGGCTTCGAGACCGGCGAGACTCAGGGTTTTGGTCCGGGTTCGCTGATCCCGAGCCCGTTCGACCCGCGCCTGATCCTGCGCATCGCCCCCGCAGTGGCGAAGGCGGCGATGGATTCCGGCGTGGCGACGCGCCCGATCAAGAATTTCGATGAGTACACTGCGCTGCTGGAACGCTTTGCGTTCCGCTCCGGCCTCGTCATGAAGCCGGTATTCGCCAAGGCCAAGACCCAGCCGGTTCGCGTGATCTACGCCGAGGGTGAGGACGAGCGGGTGCTGCGGGCGACGCAGGTCGTGCTCGAGGAGCATCTGGCGCGTCCGATCCTGGTCGGGCGCCCTTCCGTGGTCGAGGCACGGCTCGAACGCTTCGGCCTCTCGATCAAGGCCGGCAAGGATTTCGACCTCGTCAATCCCGAGGACGATCCGCGCTACCGCTCCTATGTACAGACCTATATCGACGTCGCCGGCCGTCGTGGCGTCACGCCCGAGGCGGCGCGTACCGTGGTTCGCACCAACAACACCGTGATCGCCGCGCTCGCGGTGGTGCGCGGCGAGGCGGATGCGATGATCTGCGGCGTCGAGGGCCGCTACATGAGCCATCTGCGCCATGTCCGGGAGATCATTGGCTTCCTGCCGGGTGTCAGCGACTTTGCGGCGCTGGCGATGATGATCACCAGCAAAGGCTCCTATTTTATTGCCGATACCCAGGTGCGGCCGAATCCGAGCGCCGAGGAACTTGCGGAAGTGGCGTCGCTGGCGGCGATCCACGTCCAGCGCTTCAACATGAAGCCGCGCGTCGCGTTCGTGTCACATTCCGACTTCGGCAGTTATGATACGGACTCCTCGCGCAAGATGCGCCGCGCCACCGCGATACTGAAGGAGAAGCATCCGGAGATCGAGGCCGACGGCGAGATGCAGGGCGATACTGCGCTGTCGGCAGCGGCACGCAAGCTGGTGCTGCCGCATTCGAACCTCGAAGGCGACGCCAACATCCTGATCATGCCGAGCCTCGATACCGCCAACGTCGCCTACCAGATGATCAAGACGCTGGCGGATGCGCTGCCGGTGGGTCCGATCCTGATCGGCCCGGCGCGCCCGGCCCATATTCTAACGCCCGGCGTGACGGCGCGCGGCGTCCTCAACATGACGGCGGTGGCCGCCGTCGAAGCCCAGGAACGCGCCGGCCGCACGCAGCCGACGCTGTTCGGGTAGGCGGGAACAGGACCAGCTTCTCGCCGGCGCGGGTTCCTGCGCCGGTGGTTTCGATTTGAGCGTTTGAAATGCAGGGGCGAAACGCCCATAATCGTTTCGCCGCCTGCGATTTATTGCATTGCCACTGAGTGAGGCCGATCCATGCCAGCGTTCGTTACCTTCGGGCGAGTCCTGTTCGCCGTGCTCTTCATGTACACGGGGGCGTCCAAGCTGTTCGCCATCCAGGCGACGGCCGACGCCATTGCCGCCAAGGTAGCCATCCCCGCGCTGGTCGCGCCATATACGTCCCAGCTCGAGACCCTGGCCGGCATGCCGCTTCCGCAATTGCTGGCGATGGCGGTGGGCGGGTTTGAAATCCTCGCGGGCCTGATGATCGCGGTCAATTTCGGCGCGCGGTTCTTTGCGATCCTGCTGATTTTCTTCGTGGTGGCCGCCACCTTCTATTTCCACGATTTCTGGAACCAGTCGTCGTCCGACGGCAAGGTTCTGATCGACGCCTTAAAGAACCTGTCGATCATCGGCGCGCTGTTCATGATCGCGGGCTACGGCCGCGGCCCGCGAAATTCCGAACCGGCTTACGGCGACGTTTAGCTTCCATACAATCTAGGTGTCGCGCCGCCATGGCGTGACGCTGACGCCCTCTGCCGCATCGAGGATTTGCGGCGTGCCGGCGCGCAAGCCGTGCGCGGCCAGGATGTTCTGCGGCGAGCGGGCAGGGACGCCGGGAAAGCCCGGCTCGCCGTTCGGTATCCGAACCTTCGAGGCGACCGACAGCCAGAACACGTCGCAGCGGTCCATGAACATCCCGAACACGCCGGGACCGCCGATTACCGCAACCGTACCTGTCTCAATGCCGGCATGCTCGCAGGCGGCCTCGAAGGAGGCGCCTGCGGGATTCCACAGCGTGGCCTTCGGATTGGATGGGTCAGGCGCGATGGCGCCAATGTTTCGCGTCAGGATGATGCGCCTGCGGCGCGGAGAGTTCGGCTGGTCCTCATGGGAGTTGCGGCCATGCAGGATCAAATCGACGCGGTCGAGGGCGGCGGTGAAGAACGCCTTGTCGCCCTCGAACTTCAATTCATCCGGCATGACGTTGCGCGCGTCGGCCAGCATGCCGTCCGCGGAGACGATAACGTAGCCTTCGATACGTAGCGTCACTTGCGTGTTGTGCCGAAATTATTCCGAGATCGTCTGCACGACGCTGTTGACCGGACGCGAGCTGACGGTCGGCAGCTTCAGATCCTTGACGATATCCTCGTCGTACTGCGCGATCGTCTGGATCGGCGCCTTGGCGCGCATCGCCACCACCTTGTAACCGCCGGCCTTCAGCTTCTTCAGCAGTTCGGGCAGGGCTTCGGCGGTGTGCTTCTGGAAGTCGTGCATCAGGATGATGCCCTTGCCGTTCTTGTCGACCTTGCGCATCACGTTGTCGATGATCGTCTGCGCCTTGCTGGCCTTGAAGTCGAACGAGTCGAGGTCGCAGGAGAAGATCGCGATGTTGCGGGTGCCGAGATAGGTCACCATTTCCGGTGGATGCTGCAGCGCCGGGAAACGGAAGAACGGCGCCGGCGCCTTGCCGCCCAGCGCCCATTTCACCGCGCTGAAGCCTTTCTCGATTTCATCCTTGCGCTGCTGCTCGGTCAGCTTCTTGTTGACGAGGGCGGCGTGCGACCAGGTGTGCGATCCGACCGAATGGCCCGCCGCCATCACCTGCCTGAGGATTTCCGGATAATAGGTGGCGTGCTTGCCGATCGGAAAGAAAATGCCGGTGGTGCATTCTTCCGCCAGCGTCTTCAGCACCGAGGGCGTGTTCACCGGCCACGGGCCGTCGTCGAAGGTCAGCACCACTTCCTTGTCGCGCAGGAAGTCGAGATCCTTGAAATGCTCGAAGCCGAAGCCGGGGCCGCCGGTGGTATCGATCTCGACGGTGCGGCCGACACCGAGCGCGTTGGGATTGTTGCAGGGCGGGCGGGTGGGCGCGGGTGCCGCCGCAGGCGTCGGGGCTGGTGCCGCAGCAGCGGCGGCCGGTGCTGCTGCCGGGGGAGTGGCCGGGCTTTTGGCGGGCGGCGACTGCGACCACACGGCGCTCGAAGCCAACAGCGAAACCGCGCCTGCAAAGATCATCCCTGCCGCAACACGCATTTTGTTTTTCCCTAGTGTTCGAATCCCATGTCCAGCCTCGGTCAGAGGCCGGCCCGCTCCCTTGCGCATCGTACCCTAGTTGGAGCGGTCGCGCCAAGGCAACGCCGGAGCTCACCCAAGGCCGATTTGCCGCCGGATCGGGTAAATTCACGAAGCGGCCAAGGCCCTTGCGACCGCGGTCTTCACCCGCGTATCCGCGGGCTCGACGGCTTCCGGAAAGACTTCGGCGATGTAGCCGTCGCGGCCGATCAGGTATTTGTGGAAGTTCCAGCGCGGAACATCCTTGGGCCGCGCCTCGGCGGCCCATTTGTAGAACGGGTGCGCGTTCGGACCCTTGACGACGGCTTTTGCCGCGATCGGAAATTTGACGCCGTAATGCTGGTGCGCGGTCGCCGCGATTTCGCTCGCGCCGCCCGGCTCCTGTCCGCCGAAATCGTTGGAGGGTACGCCGACGATCATCAGCCCGCGGCCGCCGAATTCGGACCACAATTCCTGCAGGCCCGCATATTGCGGCGTGAAGCCACACAGCGAGGCCGTGTTGACGATCAACATCGGGCGGCCGGTAAACTCGGCGAGCCTGATGTCGCTGCCCGATAATGCCGGAAACGAAAAGGCGTATGCAGTGATACGGCTCACGTCGGCTTGCCCCAGTGCCTGCCGGCTCGCCGCAACGGCCGCCATGGCGGCAAGCGCCGTGCCCATCAGGCTTCTGCGGTCGATCATGCAAGTCTCCGGCAGCGGTGCGATGGCGCCAAACCTAGCGCATCGCGTCGCCGGTTGCCGCTCAACAAGCCGTTATGGCCAGAGCGTTTCGAACGAAGTGGATACCGGTTCGCGTGAAGAAAACGCGTCAAACAAGAATCTGGAGCCCGGATCTGATTCAATCGGAACCGAAAAGGCGCTAGGGGGCGCGAAGCGGAACGATGAAGTCGGTGCCTTCGCCGGTTTCGCCACCCTGGGTGATGCCGTGGTCGGACACCACGATCGAGCCGCCGGTGGTCAGCGCCTCGGCGATACGCGCCATGGCTTCCGGGGGAACGGTGATGCGGTCCAGCGCCTCGGCCGCGCTGTTCGGCGCCGGCAGCGGCCTGGCCTCGGCGGGTGCGCCGCCCGCGACCTTGCGGCGGCGGGATGCGCGATCGTCGTCGTCGCTGCGGACCGCATTGCGCGCGACCGCCGGCAGCGAGACCGCCGACCAGCGCAGCAGATTGGGATCGGTCTTGTCGGCCTCGGCGGTGAAGACATGCGTGCCCAGCGGCCGGTCGCTCGGCGCGATCGTCACGGGCACATCGAACTGCGGCTTGAAGTTCTCGCGAACGTAGAGCTTGCCGTCCTTGCGGCTGACGAAGACCGCGATCTGGCCGGGACGTTTGGTCTCCTTCGTGGCTGCGGCCTTTTCGGCGCCGGGCAGACGCGCAGTGTCTTTCTTCACTTCGGGCGCAGCGGCGGGCGTTTCGACCGCCTTGACCGGCTCGGCGGGCTTGTCGTCGGCCTTGGAGTCAGCAGCCTTGGTATCAGCAGCCTTGGTTTCCTCCACCTTCGGCGCTTCGTCCTTGGCCGGCTCGGCCTTCGCGGGCTCGACCTTGGCCGTTTCAGTTGACGGCGCCTCGACCTTCACGTCGTCGGATTTCGCTTCGACCTTCGCTTCGGCGGGCTTGTCTTCAGTCGTCACGCTGGCGGTAGTGGAGACTTCCGCCTTGCTGTCCGTCTCGGCAGCCTTGACCTCGTCCGCGCCGGCAGCGGCCGGCTTCTCGGTCGCGGTAACGGCGGCGGTCTCGCTCTCGGGCTTTACGGCTTCGGATTTCGGCGCATCCTGTCTCGCGTCGGTGCTGGCAGGCTGCAGCCCGGTCGGCCCGGCGTCCGTCATCGTCACGGTGGCATTCTGTGCCGGCATGGCGTTGCTGGCATCCGCCGTGTGCGTCTGGCCGCGCAGGTTCGTTGCGTGACCGACGGTGGATCGCAGATCGAGGTTCGTTTCGGAACGTGCGGACTTGTCGCTCGCGGGCCTGGCGGTGGCGCCGGCATCCGCGCCCTTGTCGCTCTTCACCGCGGGTACGTCGTTCTTGCCGTCATCGGCGATGATGGGCTGCGGCACGGCCTTTTGCGCGACCAGCAGCGGATGCGAGAACGAGGCGGGTGTGATCTCGCCGGGCGTAACGACGACGCGTGCGCCCATCTTGGTCCAGTTCCACATTTTCTGGGCGAACGCCATCGGCATTCGGATACAGCCATGGGAAGCCGGATATCCCGGCAGCACGCCGGCGTGCATCGCGACACCCGACCAGGTGATGCGCTGCATGAACGGCATCGGAGCGCCGCTGTAGATGTTCGAATGGTGCAGCTTGTGCTTCTGGATGATGCTGAACACGCCCATCGGGGTCGCGTGCCCCTTCATGCCCGTCGATACCGGGCTTTCCGCGAACAGGCCATTGCTGTCGTGGACGCGGACCTTCTGCTGCTCGATCGAGACATTGATGATGAGGGGACCCTGCGGCTTGGCGCCGGTGTCCTTGACGACTTCTTCCCTGGCGGGGCGCTTGCTTGCTCGCGGATTTCGCGGCGGTGCGGTCGGCGCCGCGGGGCGGTAGTAGCTGGGGTCGGAATCCTGCCAGAAGAATTGGGCTGCGGCGTCGGCTTCGGCTGAGGCGATCAGCGTGACCGCGGTCGTCAGCATCGCAATGCGCCAAAGCCGGGATCTGGTAATCGTTACGCCCGCAATACTCGCACCCGAATTCCGCTGCCCGCTCACGCGCCTATTCCTTAAATTCTGAAAGCTCGAATCTGCTGTCCTGATATGGCTTCGTTGTCGCAGAGGCGAAACGCGTTCACCAGCGTAAGCCTTCTAATTCCAGCGATTTTCGCCCCAAGCGTAGCAAAAAAGCCTCACATTCCGTTAAATGGTCGTGCCCGGATGGGGTGGAGACCGGCGGCTTCTGGCGCCGCGTCATCCCATCAATTCCGGCCGCGGCCTTCCTGTGCGGCCTTGCGGCACTACATAGGCGGCAAGCCCTTCAGTGGAGATATCAATGACATCCAAGGCCAACATTAAGTGTGACAGGAAGTGGGGCTATCTGGCTTTGGCGGTGCTGGCGCTTGCGTTGTGGCAGGCCGGTCCGGCCTCGGCCGCCGACGAGCCCGACCTGATCTTCCGACGCTCCACGGTATTCAAGTGGCTCAGCCCGAACGACAAGCTCGCGACCTATGCCGTCGACGACCCCGAGGTCGAGGGCGTGGCCTGTCACTTCACGGTTCCGGAAAAGGGTGGCTTCAAGGGCTGGCTGGGGCTAGCCGAGGAGGTCTCGGACATTTCGCTGGCCTGTCGCCAGATCGGCCCGATCAAGTTCAAGCACAAGACCGACCAGGGCGAGGACATGTTCCGCCAGCGCCGGTCGCTGTTCTTCAAGAAGATGCAGATCGTCCGCGGCTGCGATGCCAAGCGCAACGTGCTGGTCTACATGGTCTATTCGGACAGGCTGATCGAGGGTTCGCCCAAAAACTCGACTTCCTCGGTACCGATCATGCCCTGGGGGGCTGCCGATGCCGCGGTTCAGAAATGCGGGGAATTCATCCAGTAGAGTAGATCGATTCTCTACCGGGTGAATGTCCCGGACTTACCGCTTGAGCGGATTGGAATATTGGCGGGCCTCCAGGCCAGGCCGCAGCTTCGGCTCGCGGCATCCGACCAGACGCACGAATTTCTGCGGTGCCGATACATTGCCCAGGAATTCGCTGCCTTGCTGAGACATCGCGCCGCAAATCCCGGAGGGACCTGCCACAGGCACCGTCGTTACGGAAGGTTCGATCCGCAGTTCGGAAGAGCCGTTACTCCCTGACAAACATTCAACCGTCGGCCGGCCGGGGTTGCGGGTCGGGGTTTCATTGCCAACATCGATGTTGCCATTGCCCACGACTGCTATCCTTTGTTGAGGAGGGGATACAACGCGCACGCATGCGGAAAGTTGCACCTTGGTGAGTCGGTCCGTCCGAGGCTTTGGTTCACCCCGATGCCAACTTGCGAGCGGCTTCTTAGGCCGGAAGTTCTTAAGAACTCGCCTTGCGTTGCAATATAACATCCGCGGATGACGATGTCATAACGCGGCGATTTGCTGAATTCATTGAGCTTTTTTCGCCCATGTTTCGTTCTGGCCCGGCCGACGAAACAATTCTGCCGGGCACGAAACCATTTTCCGCTTCTGGCGCAGATATCCGGAAACAGCGCACGGTTATCAGATTGCCAACGAAACGGCGGGGACGCCGGCAGCGAACACCGGAGACAGTCAGATGCGGACGATCAGCTTCATCCTCGCCTTCGCCTTCATCCTCGCCGGCCCCTCGATGGCGGGTTCTTCGGACCGCGACTTTCCCGGCATCGGAACCTTCGCCTACAATGGCTCGCCGGTGACGGCGCAGGCCCCGATCGTGATGGCCGCCCGGTAAGTTCAGCGAACGCTTCAATAGCGCCGGTAAGGGCCCCGTATGTTTGTACGTTTTTGTTCCGCAGCCATCCTCGCTTCCAGCCTTGTCGCCGGTTCGGCGCAGGCCCAGATGCCCGGGCAATTCCAGACCCAGCAGACGTCGTTCCGCTCCCTGTTCAAGATGCCCGATCCGCGCGGCGAGTTCGTGCGGCTGTGCGCGCCGCACATGGTCGGGCGATGGGCGCACCCCGAGAGCGTCTGCAGCTGCCTGCACGACTATGCCGCCGCCACCGTGGAAGATGCCGATCTGCGCGAAGCCTTGCTGCGCGGTATCAGCGAGACCGGCGTGCCGACCATCGAAACCGCCTGGGTGCCGCCGTCAAAGCAATCCGAGATCGGCCCGACCTTCACCAAGATCGCCAAGCCGACGCTGCAATGCATGTTCGAGCCGGCGACCAGCAACTAGCCGCGCTGCGCCATATCTCCCGCCAGCTCACGGCTTCTCGACACGACACTGGCCGCCATTGTAAGGCTGGGGCAGATCAGTGATCCGCGCGAGGCTGTCGATGCGGCAGGGAAAAATCCTGCTTTCATGTGCGGTACTGCTGACGCTGGCGTCTCCGGCCGGCGCTGCGCCCGACGAGGATTTGCTGGGCAAGGCCTCCGGCTATCCGGTCGGTTCGCTGTCCAACTGGTTTTACGACGAGAGCGTCCGGGTCGGCTCGTTCAGCAACGTCGACCAGATTTTGCCCCACTACACGCTGGCGAAATCGGCGACGCCGCTGCCGCTGCCGTCGGCGCCTGATAGCGGGATCGAATACCGTTTCGCCGACCGGAGCCATACGCTCGACGATTTCCTGGCGCATCAGCGCGTCACCGGCTTCCTTCTGATCAAGGACGGCAAGGTGCTGGCCGAGCGCTACCAGTACGACCGCAATGCCGGGCATCGCTTCATCTCTCACTCGATGGCGAAATCGATCGTCAGCCTCGCGGTCGGAATGGCGCTGGGCGAGAAGAAAATCGCTTCGATCGACGACACCATCGCCAAATACGTGCCCGCGCTCGCGGGTAATCCCTACGGCGAGACCACGATCCGCAACATGCTGCGGATGGCGTCCGGCGTGCCGTTCACGGAGGTCTACGACGGCAAGGACGATTTCACGAAGTTCAACCGGATTCGTTTCTCGCAGGATTCCGTCGCCGCGCTACGCGCCTTTACGACACGTGAGGTCGAGCAGGGCACGGTGTTCCACTACGCCTCCAACCAGACAGTGGCGCTGACGGTGCTGATGCACGCGGTCACCGGCACGACCATGAGCGACTATCTGACGACACGGCTGTGGCAGCCGATGGGGGCGGAAGCCGACGCCACCTGGACGATGATGAAGGACGGTACCGAAGCCGGCGCAGGAAACTTCAACGCCGTGCTGCGCGACTATGGCCGGCTCGGAATCCTGCTGGCCAATGACGGCGCCATCGGTGACAAGCAGATCCTGCCGAAGGAATACCTGCTCGATGCCACCGACTGGCACCGGCAGCCGGACGGGTTCAGGCCCGGTTCGGCCACGCGCTATTTCGGTTATGGCTATCAGTTCTGGCTGTATCCGGGCGAAAAGCGGCGGTTCGCGCTGCTCGGCGTCTACGGCCAGTCGATCTTCGTCGATCCCGGACTCAAGCTCGTCATGGTGATCACAGCGGCGGCGAAGAACGCCAATGTCGGCAACGAGCCGTTCGCGCGCGAGCGGGACGCGCTGTGGCGCGGGGTCGTTGCCAAATACGGAAGCTGGTAGCGTCCAGCGACAAATCGGAGGGAGCTATCATGCGATCGATCTTGATCGGCCTTGCCTGCGCATTCGCGCTGGCTGCATCGCCCGCCCTGGCTGCCGATACGGCCAAAGAGGAAGCCAACAAGAAGGCCGTCCTCGAATTCTATGAGGCGGGGCTGAACAGGAAGGATTTCGACGCTGCCGTGAAGTATTTCGGGCCGCACTACATCCAGCACAATCCGACCGCGCCGGACGGGATCGAAGGCTTCAAGGATTTCCTCGGCTTCCTGCGCGAAAAATTCCCGGACTCCCGCAGTGAGATCAAGCGCGCCCTTGCCGACGGCGACTACGTGATTCTGCACGTCCACAGCGTGCGCGAGAAGGGCACGCGCGGCCGCGCCATCGTCGACATCTTCAGGTTGGAGAACGGCAAGATCGTGGAGCACTGGGACGTCGCGCAGGACATTCCCGAGAAGGCCGCCAACAACAACGGGATGTTCTAGCGACCTGTCTTCGCTGAGCTACCGCTTCTTGGCGCCGAGCCGCGGAATGCATTTGCGGGTGCGCAGCACGCCGCTCGATGTCATCTGCGAACCCGAGACTTCCTTGATCTGTCCAGCCGGACAGGATCCGTCGTCGACCAGCACGCGCTGACCGAGCCTGAGTTCCACGATGTCCTGTTCGCGCGAGAGCTGCTGCGCAGCGGCGGGCGAGGCGAGGAGCCAGACTATGACGACCGGCGCGCCGACGGTGAGAAAACGAAAGTGGCGATTGCCGGGCATGCTGGTTCCACCATGGGGATCGATAACCCGGAGCTTAGCGATGCGGTGGCGATTCTGATAGAGCTGCGCCTTCGCGCAACCTCATCTCGAAGACTTCAGGCGTCGTCCGGTTCCATTGCTCGCGTGCAAGGCGCTGAGTGAAGCCCGGGCCAGCCGCTCCGCGGATGCGATCAGTTGCGGCATCGGATGGCCGGCAAACCCGAGCACGAAGCCGGGCATCGGCCGCGCGCGTTGATAGGTGTCCGCAAGCAGCCAGCCCTCGACGCCGGCCTCGGTCTTTGCCGTTGCCGCGATACGCGGATCGGTCGATGGGTCGAACCGCGCAACCAGATGCAGGCCCTGCGATGGCACCGGCACCGATAGCCGTCCCTGCGAAACCTTCGATAACGTCGAAGCCAGCGTGTCGCGCGCTTCGCGATAGATCCCGCGCACCCTGCGCAGATTGGCCGCGAACGCGCCGGAATTGAGCATGTCGGCGACGGCGCCTTCGAGCAGCGTGCCGGGAAAGCGGTCGAACGCGGCGCGCGCGGTCGTGACCGGTCCGACCAGCCGTTCGGGTAGCGCGCAGTAGCCGATGCGCAATCCCGGAAACAGCGTCTTGGCGAACGTGCCCATGTAGATCACGCGGCGGAGGTGATCGATGCCGGCGAGCGACAGCAAGGGCGCGCCGTCATAGCGGAACTCGCTGTCGTAATCGTCCTCGATCACGAAGGCGTCGGCGTCCTTGGCCCAGTCGAGCAACTCCAGCCGCCGCGTCATCGACATCTGTACGCCGAGCGGAAACTGGTGCGACGGCGTCACATAGGCCGCGCCCGCCGACGGCGCGAGCATACGCCCCTTGCTGACGATCAGACCGGACGCATCGACCGGCACGGGGACGGGACGCTGGCCGCAATGCTCGATCGCCTTGCGCGCGGCGGGATAGCCGGGGTCTTCGCACCAGATCCGGTCGCCGGGCTTGAGGATCGCGCTGAGCACGATCCGCAGCGCGTGCTGCGTTCCCGTCGCCAGCAGGATCTGGTCCGGATCGCAGCGCAGCCCGCGCGCAGACAAAAGATGATCGGCAATCGCCGCGCGGAGTTCGCGGCTGCCGCGCGGGTCGCCATAGGCAAGATGCTCGGTGCCGAAAGCGCGCATCCGCCGCCCGGCGAACGAGCGGAAGCGCTGTAGCGCGCGCTCGTCGATATGCGTGCAGCCCAGCGCCAGCGTGCCACGCTGCGGCGGCTCGACCGCAATGCTGGTCTTGCGCGCGTCATTGACCCGGTCGGGAATGCGCGCGGCGACGAAGGTGCCGGAACCGACGGTGGCCACCGCAAAACCGTCCGCGATAAGCCGCTCATAGGCCGAGGTCACGGCGTTGCGGCGAAAACCTGTCTGCTGCGCCATGGTGCGGGAAGGTGGCAGCGGCTCGCCGGGCTTGGCTATGCCGCCGACGATCGCATGGCACAGCGCCTGGTAGAGCCGGTGCTGCGAGGAGGCGCCTTGCGTGATGTGAGGCCCGTCGAGATCGAGCGGAAGCTCGGCCTTGCGCGGCGTACCCTTCGAATTGGTCGGAATTTTTCGCATGGAATTGGCACTATCGCAGACCAAATTGACCGCTACAACTGACGCGACGAAGCAATATCGCCAGGAGTTGCCGTGACCATCGAGGCCGATACCGCCACTTCCTATCCCATGACGCAGCGCAACCGCGTCAAACGCCTGCACGAGCGTGGTTCCTACGACCGGGCAAAGATCCATGGCCTGCTCGACGCCTCAATGCTCTGCCACGTGTCCTACGTGGTCGATGGTCAGCCCTATTGCACGCCGACCTTCTTCTGGCGGGAACGAGATACGCTGTACTGGCACGGTAGCAGCGCCAGCCGCATGCTGCGAAACCAGTCGGACGGCCAGCGGGCCTGCCTGACCGTCGCGCATCTCGACAGCCTGGTGCTTGCCCGCTGCGGCTTCAATCATTCGGCGGATTACCGCGCCGTGATGGCGTTCGGCACCGCCTATCTCGTCACTGATCCCGCCGAAAAGGAGCGGGCGCTGGTTGCCATGGTGGACCGGTTCTTTCCCGATCGTACCGCAGGCCTGCGGCAGAGCACCACGCTGGAGATCAAGGCGACTTCTGTCATCGCAATGGAGATCGAGGAGGCCTCCGCCAAAGTTCGCGCGAAAGGCGTCGGCGACGACGAAGAGGACTATGCGCTGCCGATCTATGCCGAGCGGATTCCGGTCCGCATGGTGCTCGGCGCGCCGGAGCCCTGTCCACGGCTTCTCGACGGCGTCAAACGGCCGGAGACATTGAATGGCTATTCGGAAGGCCGTTTGCTCGAAGATGCATTGCGGGATGCACATTTTGTGCATTACGCCGGCGGCTGATGTCAGGTTAGGGTGCGCGCTCCCGACCAACAAAAATTCCGGAATGGAGCAGCCGCATGAACGCCGATACGCAACAAAGAATCCTCGACGCCGTCGATGCGGGCTTCGACGCCCAGTTGGCGACGACCAGCGATTTCGTTGCGATTCCCTCGACCCGCGGCGCCGAAGGCCCGTGCCAGGACATGATCGGCGACCTCCTGCGCCGGCGCGGCTATGAAGTCGACGACTGGCACATCGATGTCTCCGATCTGAAGGATTTGCGCGGCTTCGGCCCGATCGAGCATGATTTTTCCAAAGCGCGCACGGTGGTCGGTACCTACCGGCCGGCGAACAATGCCGGCAAGTCGCTGATCCTGCAGGGCCACTGCGACGTGGTGCCGACCGGTCCGCTCGACATGTGGGAGACGCCTCCGTTCTCGCCTGTCGTCAAGAACGGCAGGATGTACGGCCGCGGCGCCTGCGACATGAAATCGGGTACGATCGGTGCGCTCTATGCGCTCGACGCGATCAAGGCGGCGGGCCTGCGTCCCACCGCGCGCATTCATTTTCAGTCCGTGATCGAGGAAGAGTCCACCGGCGTCGGCGCGCTCTCGACCCTGCAGCGCGGCTACCGGGCGGATGCCTGCTTCATTCCCGAGCCGACCGGCGAGATGATGGTGCGCTCGCAGGTCGGCGTGATCTGGTTTCGGCTGAAGGTACGCGGTTTCCCCGTGCACGTGTTCGAGGCCGGCAGCGGCGCCAATGCGATCATGGCAGCCTATCATCTCATCCATGCGCTGCAGAAGCTGGAGGCCGACTGGAACGAGCGCGCCAAAACCGATCGCCACTTCAAGACGGCGGATCATCCGCTCAACTTCAACCCCGGCATCATCAAGGGCGGCGACTGGGCTTCCAGCGTGCCGGCCTGGTGCGATGTCGATTGCCGGATCGCGATCCTGCCGGGCTGGTCGATCGCCGAATGCCAGAAGGAGATCATGGCCTGCGTGTCGGCCGCGGCTCGCGACCATCGCTTTCTGTCGAACAACCCGCCGCAAGTCGAATGGTCGGGCTTCCTGTCGGAAGGCTATGAGCTGACGAATTCCGCCGAACCGGAAGCCGCCTTCGCCAAGGCGTTCAGCGCGATCTACGGCGGCGTGGTGCCGGACCGCGCCTTCACCGCGCTCACGGATACACGGTTCTACGGCCTGAACTACGACATCCCGAGCCTGTGCTTCGGCGCGACGGGAGCGGCGATGCATGGCTTCAACGAATATGTCGAACTGGACTCGCTGCGGAAGTCGACAAAGGCGACCTCGTTGTTCATCGCGGAGTGGTGCGGGGTGGAGAAGGCGTAGGCGAACACTGTCTCCGTGTCATTGCGAGCGTAGCGAAGCAATCCATCTCTCGTCGTGCTGAGGCATGGATTGCTTCGCTGCGCTCGCAATGACGGATGTTGGAGTTCAAGCCGGCCCCCATAACGCCTTGACGATCGCATCCAGCCCGTCCGTCAACGCTGCCGGTCCCGGCTGCAGGATCAGCGGCGATTTGATCTCGACGATGCGATTGTTGCGCACGGCCGGAATGTCGCTCCAGCCCGGCCGCTGCCGGATGCGATCGGGCACGACCTTCTTGCCGCACCAGGACGCCAGGATTACGTCGGGTGCGGCATCACGCACGAGGTCCGGCGAAATGATCCGGTCCTTCGCCGCCTGCTGAAAGCGAAGCTTCGGCAGTACGTCTTCGCCGCCGGCGATCTCGATCAATTCCGAGACCCAGCCGATGCCAGAGATCAGCGGATCGTCCCACTCCTCGAAATAAACCTTTGGCTTGGGCGAGGGCCGGGGCGTCGCCGCGATCTGAGTGAGGCGCGCTTCGAAGCTGGCAGCAAGCTGGTCGGCGCGGTCGGCTGCGCCGACGAGGGCGCCGAGCGTGCGGATCATCGCGAGGACGCCGGCGACGTCGCGCTGGTTGAAAACGTGAATGGCAACGCCCGCGCGCACCAAATCGGCGACGATATCCGCCTGCAGGTCGGAAAACGCCAGCACGAGATCGGGCTCGAGCGCCAGGATCTTCGGAATATCGGCCGAGATGAAAGCGGACACCCGCGGCTTCTCGCGCCGGACCCGTGGGGGCCGCACCGCATAGCCGGAGACGCCGACGACGCGGTCCTGCTCGCCGAGCAAATACAGCGTCTCGACGGTCTCTTCGGTCAGGCAGACGATCCGGCGGGGCGGGAACTGGCGCATGCCGACGATATGCCGAATTTACCGCCGCGTGTCACGGCAGCCATTACCTCGGAGGTCATTGCCTGATTTACCCGGGCCATCCATTCTGCCGTCCAAATCGCTTGAAGAAAAGCCGGAGGAAGCATGACGCCGCTCGAGAAAATCCAGTCGATGAAGATGCCGTTTGCCGAATTGAAGGGCGTGATCTTCACGGAGGCTGGCCTCGATCGCGTGGTGGCGAAGATGGTGGTGCGTGCCGACCTCTGCACGCTGCGCAACACGATTCATGGCGGCGCCGTGATGGCGTTCGCGGACTCGGTCGGCGCTGCGGCCACCGTCATCAACCTGCCGCCGGACGCCAAGGGCACCACGACGCTCGAGAGCAAGACCAACTTCATCGGCGGCGCGAAAGAGGGATCCACCGTCACGGCCATTGCGACGCCGGTGCATCGGGGCCGTCGCACCCAGGTCTGGCAAACCCGGCTCGAAACCGACGACGGCAAGCTGGTCGCGGTCGTCACCCAGACCCAATTGGTGCTCTGATACAGGCATCAATCGTTAATGGCAGGTTAATGCAGAATTGCCGTTTTATGATGCATTCCAAGGGGTTGAATTTGATGTTGCGTCGCACAATATTGGCTGTCTAGGGATTCGACGCCTCCTCGAGGGCTACTCTCAGAGGAGATCAGGATATGTACCTCACACTTATCGCGGCCGCGCTTGCCAACAGCAGCGTACGCACGCTGAGCCAGCAGGAAGAGTTGCCGCTGTTGCGCGACCACCTGCTGCGGCTCGACCGCACCAGCCGGCATGATCGCTTCCATGGATTCATGGACGACAGCTTCATCGAGCGTTACGCCGAGAAGTGCGCCAATGACGGCACGGTCGTCATTGCGTTCTTTGAAGACGGCGTGGTCCGCGGCGCAGCCGAGCTGCATCCGTCGGATCAGTCGCCGGATTCGCTGCCCGAGATCGCCTTCAGCGTCGAAGCGTCGGTACGCCGGCGCGGCGTCGGCAGCATCCTGTTTCGGAAGCTGATCACCGAGGCGCGTGCCAAGGGCTACAAGAACCTGCGGATCACCACCGGTGCGCAGAACGATGCGATGCGGGCGCTGGCCGCCAAGTTCGGCGCCAAGCTGGTATTCCGTCACGGCGAATCCACCGGTACCATCGATCTGACCAAGCACGATCAGACCCAACTCGCCACGACCTGGGTCGACAGCGCGGTGAATGCAACGCGTGCGGTGGTGGGGTTCAATCGCGCCTATTGGCGCATGCTGCTTCGGATCTCGGGCGGCGCGCCGCGAGAGTGGGGCGCCCAATAAAAAAATTCGCGGGAGCAATCCCGCGAATTTCCAGAGGTTCTCGTCTGCCGGACGGTCGGGTGCCTTCAGGTGCCGGTGCGCTTGTCGTTGCCGAACCGCCTGATGACGCGGCGCTCGACCACCACGGCGCGCTGTGCGCCCTGTTCACCCGCGATGATTCGGGTAGCTGACCGCGCGACCGCACGGCCGGTCTTCTTCACCTCAGCCAGGACTTCCTCGTAAGGAAGGCCCATCAGCGAAGCGGCGATTTCCGCCTGCTGCTGCGGATCGTCGGTGATCCCGACGGCGGCGAAGATTGCTTCTTCCAGTGTCGGCGGATCCCGCCGTACGCGCCGTGTGCCGTATTTCGTGTTCCAGTCTTCGCTCATAGGGGCCTCGCATCGGTTGCGGAGATACCTAAGTGCCCTCATGTTGCATTGCAATATGAAATTCGGATGGCATTACAGCCATGCGTCTACAACTTCTCCAATCTGGTAGCGTCATACAGTTCGATCGTGGTGGCGGCCGACGCCAGGGACTGCAGCGCGCCGACGAAATCGCGTGACGCCGGAACCGCGAAATGGGCCAGCAGGGCGGCGCGATCGGCCCATTGCTCGAAAAACACCAGCCGGAGCGGGTTTTCGCAGTCGATGCTCACGGCGTGCGAGATGCAGCCGGGCTCGGTGCGCGAACGGCGGACGTGCTCGAGGCTCAACCGGCGTACCTCGTCAAAACTGTCGGCACGCGCGGTCACGCTGCCGGTCACCACGATCATCGTCGCCTCCCGCTTCTCGCCGTCACGGCGCTGAACTGCCGGCGGCGGTCAGATCCTGCGGCTGCTGCGGCCAACGCTTCAGCGCGGCATGTCCGGCATCGGTCAGCACGTAGATGCCGCGTTCGGCGCGGTCGAACCAGCCATAGACATTATGCAGCAGAATTTTGCCGGCGTCGGGAATATCGACGCGTAAATCCTTCACGCGCCGCGGGCCTTCCGACATTGCCGAGGCGCAGGCCAGCGCCTGCTGGCGGTAGGCCGTCATGATCGGGGCGCGGGTGGAGCCGCCCATCGCCGGATCGCCCTTGCGCTTTTGGTGCTCGGCAACCAGCCTCGAGCGCTTTTTCGGATTGCGGCGCGGGGCTGTCGTCGCAGGCTGTACAATCACCTCGACGCCACCCGTATTGGTGACTGCCAGCATCCCGAAGCCGAGCCGGCGGCAAAGATTGCGGTAGCGCGCATCGCTTTCGCGGCCCTTGCCACGCGCGGACAGTTTGGCGGCGAGCCAGACTTCGTCGGCTGCCGCGGCGCGATCGACCGCCTGCAGCACGAGTTCGAGGTTGAAGGTGAGTTTCAGTTCGCCGATCACGACAATCGGCGGATCGTCGCCGCTCAGCGCCACGAGATCGCAGCCGCCGACTTCGCCCTTGACGGTAAAGCCGAGTTTTTCGAGGAACCGTTTGACGGGCAGGTAAAGCGCGGTTTCCAAGATTTGCTCCGGCGGCGCGCGGGCCGCGACTCAATGTCCAAACTCTAGCCGAAATTCGGCAAAGCGTTTGATCGCGCCGCACCACCGCGGCTATTCTGGGCCCGGGACAAGGCCAAATGGCAATCGGGGGGAGCCTGCGAATCGATCGTTCGCGGGCCTGTCTTTATTTGTCGATTCGGGAGCGTGCAGGCGTGCTGCAAGGACTTTACAAATTCCGCTTCACGACGGAGCGCGGAACGGGTGCCGGCGTGATGTTCGCGACCGCGGGCGGCAAGCTCTATGGCGGCGACAACGGCTCTTCGTTCGTCGGCAGTTTCAGTGAGGCCGGCGGCGTCTTCGCTTGCGAGGTGAAGATGTCTCGCCACTATCACGATCCGAAATTCGTTCCGATGTTCGAGGTCGACAACGTCGTGCTGAGTTTCACCGGAATGCGCCGCGGCGAGGAAATTCAGTTCGAGGGCGGCAGCGCTGCCTTGCCGGGTGTGCAGTTCACAACCGTTCTGACCCCGATCAGCGATACCGACGCGCCGCCTGCCGGTGTTGTCGGGCCGGACGGCATCGGCAACGGACTCTATTCCATCCATATCCACATGCTTGACGGCATCGGCGGCGGCAATACCGGCGTGATGCTGCTCCATGACGGCCGCATCCGTGGCGGCGACGCCTACTTCGATTACATGGGGGCCTACACCGCCGCCGGCGGCCGATGGAAGGGCGAACTCGTCAACCGGGAGCATACACCGGCCAGGGGTGAGCGCCCGTTGTTCGGAGGCCACGAAGTGGGCATCGGCTTTACCGGCGTTTACGATCGCGACGGCGCGGAAGCCGAAGCCACCGCGCTCGCCGGCAAGCGCAGTATCCGCTTCAGGGCGGTGTTGCGGAAGCTGGTGGAGGTGGAGGGTTAAACCCTCCCGCTCACCGGGATCAGCGCGCCGGTAACGCCAGACGCCGCATCGCTGGCGAGGAACAGGATCACGTCGGCGAGTTCCATTGGCCGCACCCACTTTGTGAAGTCGGCCTTCGGCATGCTCTCGCGATTGGCCGCGGTGTCGATGATCGAAGGCAGCACGGCGTTGACGGTGACCTTGCCCTTTTGCTCTGCGGCCAGCGCTTCGGTGAGGCGATGCACGCCGGCCTTGGACGCCGCGTAGGCGCCCATGCCGCTGCCGGCCTCCAATGCACCCTTCGCGCCGATGTTGACGATACGGCCCGAGCCGGATGCAGCCAGATGCGGGATCGCCGCGCGCGAGGCGTTGAGCGCGGTGGTGACGTTGAGCGCGTACATTCGCTGCCAGGTTTTGGGATCGCCATCGGCCACCGTCTCGAAGGCAAATCCGCCGGCGATGTTGATCAGCGCGTCGAGTTTGCCGAAATGGGCGGCTGCGGCGTCGATTGCCTTCCTGGTGGCTGCCGCATCGGTCAGATCGACGCCGCCGAGTTCAAGCCGTTCCGGCGTCGCCGGGACCTGCGTCGGCGCGTGATCGATGCAGGCCACGCGGGCGCCGCGCGTCAGCGCCTCGTCCGCCACGACGCGGCCGAGCGCACCGAGGGCGCCTGTTACGACAATCACCCGTCCGTCCATGTTGATCTCCGCGCCAGGCAATCCGGGAGCGCAGACTACCGCCACGTTTTTCATTTGCAATGTCGCGGATTTCTGCATCCAAATGCGAGCGATCGATGGATATCACCCGCAGAGGATGTTCACATGCCTGACCCGGCACGGCAGTGCGAAACGCACCCTGAACTCGTCAGTCTCGAATATCCGCTGCCTCACTTCAGGGAAGCGCTCAGGCGTCAACGCAAGGTGAGGGTGGTCGCGCTTGGGTCGTCGTCCACGGCCGGTGTCGTGCCGGTCCTGCCTTACCCGTACCGCCTCGAATTGCTGTTGCGGCGGAAATTCTTCGGCCGGATGATCGATGTGATCAATCGCGGGATCGGCGGGCAGGAATCGCCCGAAGAATTGTCACGACTCGAGACCGACGTGATCGACGAAGGACCTGCACTCGTCATCTGGCAGGTCGGCACCAACGCGGTGTACCGCGACAAGAGCTACAGTCCCGACGACGTGGAGGCGGCCATCGCGGTCGGACTGAACTGGTTGGCGGATCTGCCGATCGATGTCGTGCTGATGGACCTGCAATACACCAAGGCGATGTCGGACAAGATCGATCAGTCGACGAAAATGGTCGGGCGGATTGCGTCCGTCGGGGCGAAGGCAAAGGTCAATGTCTTCGGACGCTTCGCGCTGATGAAGCGCTGGGTCGACGACGGGGCATCGATTTACGACATGGATGACGGCGCGGATGAGCACCTTCACACCGGCGAGTGGGCGACCGGTTGCCTTTCGCAGGCGCTGTTTGAGTCGATCGAACGCGCCGTCGATGCAGGACCCGTCACGTAAGACTACGGGAGAGGGCGGAATCGATAAAATTTGCCGGAGTTCTGTAAGCCGATCACAGAACCCGTCCGCTACAAGTAAACTCCAACCTAAGACAGGGGGATTTGCGATGCGGAGTTTGGCGGATCACGGTTTACCGCTTGTTCAGCTTAAGGAGCAGCGGCGGGACCTGGTCGTGGCGCTGCAAAATCGCAGCACGCCGGTATCGAGCTGGGAACTGATGCAGATCGCTGCGATCCAGCAGGCGATTTCGGCCTTCGAGGACGTCATCACCGATCTCGATGCCGAGATGGAAATGGAAGCGGCGGCCTGATTTTCACGAGGTGCGGCCCTGGCGGCGCCTCCTTTACGGCTTGCGTGACGGGCGGATAGGATCGGCCCGTGCGCAATGTTCTGACCATTCTCTTCATTCTGGTCGCATCGACCGTTTCTCAAACGGCGATTGTGTTTGCAGAGGCGTGCGTCGCCGATTCAAAAGGCGGCCTCGTTTGCGGCGCCGGCAAGACGGCTTTCCGTGTCTTCGCCGATACCATCTCACCATCGAAAGCATATGCATTCGCCTGGCGCAGCGCGGAAGGCGTGCCGTCGGGCAAGGATATTCCCGGCGATGACGTCGAGAATTTGCTGGTTCGCGTCGCCGATGGCGCGGTGATCACCAAACTCGGCGGCGCCTACTGGGCCACGGGAGAGATCCGGGCAAACCGGTACGAGCAGACCGCGGCCTGGTCGCCGGACAGTACGGCCGTCATCGAGGTCGCCAGCAGCCGCTGGGAAAGCGATTCCTTTGCCTACTACCGGATCGATGGCGCGGGCGCCGTGAAGCTCGACCTGCGCAAGCTGGTCGAACCGGCGCTCAGGGCAAAGCTGCCGGCTCGAATGCGCGATGGCAAAGCCTTCCGTGTTCGCGAGGAATTGCCCGTCACACTCGATGAACGCGGCCGAATACGTTTCACGGCGATGCTGTATGTGCCAAAGGGCGACACCAGTTTCGACTACGCAATGCGGCTCGATATCGCGGCGAAGGGCGGCAAGCCGACGGCGCGGATCGTGTCGATGCAGCGCGTGAAGTCGGATTAGGAATAATCAGCCCTGCAGGTAGCGCGCCTTGAGGCTTTCGCGCTCGGCCGCGCCGAGGCCGAGTCCGTCGCGGAGATAGGTTTCGAGGTCGCCATAGTCGGCGTCGATCGCCTCGAAGGCCGCCCCCAGGAACGACGGCTGCACCGATCCCAGCACCTGCTTGACGTGATCGGGCAGGTCGCTGCTGGAATTGGGATCCCGGCGGTAATAGCGGTTGGTGAGGAGGTAGTCCTCCGCGATGACATCGTCGGGAACGCCGAGTGCGTGCAGGATCAGCGCGCAGGCAAAGCCGGTGCGATCCTTGCCGGCGGTGCAGTGGATGACCAGCGGTGCGCGGTCTTCCAGCAGATGCGCAAACAGCGTCCGGTAGCGGTCGGTATTTTTCTGCACGTAACTGCGATAGGAGTCGCGCATCACTTCGGCGGCGTGATCCGTGGACAGCGCTGTCCCGCTGCTGGCGATCCCGCGCAGCGCCGCCACTACCGTAGGCTCGACCGGCAGCGAATGAACGGATATGTCGGGCATGCAGCACGCGGCCTCGACGCGCTCTGCGCTTCCACGAAAATCGAACGCGCTGCGTACGCCGAGCTCCCGCATCACGGCAATGTCTTGCTCGGTCAGGTGGCCGAGATGGTTGGAACGGAAGATCTGGCGCCAGCGTACAATGCGGCCGTCGCGCGTCGCATACCCGCCAAGGTCGCGGAAATTGCTGGCGCCGGCGAGATTGAGATGTCGGGCAGGGGAATCTGACATTGGTTTTATTTCGCGGCAGCCGGTGGCGGACAAATGACGGGAGGGCATTTCGTGCGCCCACGTCTCGTCTATACTGAACTCTCCGGGGGGCAAATCATGAATTACGGGAAGATCACGGTTTTCGGCGCTGCGCTGCTCGCGTTCGGGCTGGCGGGCATGCCTTCATCGGCACATGCACAGGCCAGGTTTCAAAACTATCGCTGCGCCGACGGTACGCAATTCATTGCCGGCTTCTTCCAGTACGACCCACGTGCCCATCTGCAGCTCGACGGCAAGGCGGTGACGCTGTCCAAGCGGGTGTCGTTGTCGGGATCGCGCTACTCGGCCAAGGGCGTGACCCTGAGGATCACCAAGGCTGGCCTGACCACGCTCAAGCACGCCAAACGGCCGGTCACGACGTGCGAGCTGACATGAAAAAAGGGCCGAAACGATTTCGTTCCGAGCCTTGCCTAATTCACCGTCCGGGCTTCATTGGCCGGGCGCGTAGTACTCAAACTCCGCTGCTGCATCAGTGCTCAAGCTCGGTCTTGGCGTCCTGAATGGCGGCCTGGTGGTACCAGCTGTCGAAGCAGTCAGCGGCGCTTGCCGGGACCGCAAATTCGGACACGGCCTTCGCCTCGCCGTAGCGACGCCCCCCGAGAGCCGCGCGGCCCCCGACCGGGAACTGGTAGATCGTTGCCGATCCCTGATTCAAACTCGTGTTCATCATCGTCCTGTCTCCTGCTCGCCTAAGCGCGAGCCTCCATGGTGCGCCCGACTCGTTCTTGAGTGGTTACAAGTGTCGATATCGTTCGTGCCCTTGGGCGGCGCAAGTTGACCAATTCTGCGGCACCGCTGCCAATTTCATGGGCAGATTTGCCATTGCTTCCTGCGGGGCAGTGGGCGGATGGCCAACGTCTGAGCGGGCCGGGTGGTTGCGGGTGGTGGCCATCGGATCGGCCGGGGTGTTCCGGGCGGTGCCGCAGCTTTAATCGCGGGGATGCCTGAACGCTGAAATGCCGGAGAAATGGGCGGATTCCGGTCGTGGAACCGCCCGTTCGGCCGTCGTTTTCGCAGGCCTGCCGCGCTGCTTTGTCGCAGCTTTTATTTTCAGAACGGGCGTGCGCGACCTGTGGATAGACCCTGCCGCAGTGCATCGGCTGGCACGTTAAATGCTTAGTAACGGGTGGCCTGACGTGGCCGGGTACACGTATGCGGAGACCGCCAGGGGGCTGGGCGTCAAAATCCAGAGTTCGAGGCTTCGGTTGCCGCGTCTAACTAGCAAATCAAGAGAGGCTCAATGACCAAGTATAAGCTCGAGTATATCTGGCTCGACGGGTATACGCCGACACCGAACCTGCGCGGCAAAACGCAGATCAAGGAATTCGCTTCGTTCCCGACGCTCGAGCAGCTTCCGCTGTGGGGCTTCGACGGCTCCTCGACCATGCAGGCCGAAGGCCGCAGCTCGGACTGCGTGCTCAAGCCGGTCGCGGTTTATCCGGACGGCGCGCGCACCAACGGCGTTCTGGTGATGTGCGAAGTCATGATGCCGGATGGCGTCACCCCGCACGCGACCAACCGGCGCGCGACCATTCTTGACGACGAAGGCGCATGGTTCGGCTTCGAGCAGGAATACTTCATGTACAAGGACGGCCGTCCGCTCGGCTTCCCGACCGCCGGCTATCCGGCGCCGCAGGGCCCGTACTACACCGGCGTCGGCTACAGCAATGTCGGCGATGTCGCCCGCAAGATCGTCGAAGAGCATCTCGACCTCTGCCTCGCTGCCGGCATCAACCACGAAGGCATCAACGCCGAAGTGGCGAAGGGCCAGTGGGAATTCCAGATTTTCGGCAAGGGCTCCAAAAAGGCCGCCGACGAAATGTGGATGGCCCGCTACCTGCTGCAGCGGCTGACCGAAGCCTACGGCATCGACATCGAGTATCACTGCAAGCCGCTCGGCGACACCGACTGGAACGGCTCGGGCATGCACGCCAACTTCTCGACGACCTTCCTGCGCGAGACCGGCGGCAAGGCCTATTTCGAGGCCCTGATGGGCGCCTTCGAAAAGAACCTGATGGACCACATCGCCGTCTATGGCCCGGACAACGACAAGCGTCTGACTGGCAAGCACGAGACCGCGCCGTGGAACAAGTTCAGCTACGGTGTGGCTGACCGTGGCGCCTCGATCCGCGTGCCGCACTCGTTCATGAAGAACGACTACAAGGGCTACCTGGAAGACCGCCGCCCGAACTCGCAGGGCGACCCCTACGCCATCGCTTCGCAGATCCTGAAGACGATCGCGGAAGTGCCGACCGCCGCCAAGTCGGCCGCGGCCTGAGCGACTGACGCTGCGACCCGGTTGGGGCTTCCGGGTTGCCGTCTGATCGGCCGATTGATCCGCTAATTGATCCGCCAGGGCAAAATCGCCTTGGCGGATCATTTTGTTTTGACGGGGTTTGATTCAAATGCGTCAACCAAAGGCTGTTCCCCGTTCCCCTGCGTTATGAACCGCGCTAGACAACGGCCGTGAAGGCGTGCCGGGGACGCAGCCGTTGTTCGAAGGCTTCTACAAGGTCAGATTCCAGCTTGGCGCTTCGGTCGGCCGCGGCGTCATGTACGCGCGCGACGGCAGGATGCTCGGCGGCAATTCGGCCTTCGCCCATATCGGTACCTACCGAAAGGACGGCGACGGGATCGACATCGAGATCAAGACCGTCCGTCATAATCCCGATCCGAATTACCGTGCCATGGCCGGCACCGACGATGCGACCTTGCTGGCGAAGGGCAAGGCGAACGGCGACCTTTATTGTTTCGAGGGCGGCCTGAAGGAGCTTCCGGGCGTTGCCTTTCAATCGGTGATGACGCCGATCGAGCAGGATGCCGGCCCGATCGCCGGCGGGGTGGGCGAGGCCGGCGTCGTCAATGGCCTCTATTCCATTCACGTGCGGATGCTCGATGGCGTCGAGGGCGGTCTGACCGGTGTGATGCTGCTCAACGGCGGCCGCATCCTCGGCGGCGACGCCTCGTTCTATTATCTCGGCACCTACACCTCGGAGAAAGGCCGCTGGAAAGGCCAGATCCTCAATCAGGAGCACACGCCGGCCAAGGGCGAAAACCCCGTGTTCGGCGGCCATGAAGTCGGCATCGGCTTTTCCGGCACCTGCGACGAGCAGGGCGCGCTGATCGAGGCGACGGCACTCGCCGGCAAGCGCAGCCTGCGGATGACCGCGGTGCTGAAGCTGATGCACCGGGTGTAACGGCCGATGGGCGATACCGTACGCGTGCTCTCGACACTGGCGCTGAAGGGGGCGGTGATTAACCTGAGCCGTGATTTCGAAGTCGCCACCGGCATGCAGATCGCAGCCGATTTTGCGCCGACGCTGGCCTTGCTGCAGCGCTTGCGTGCAGGCGAGCCTGCCGATGTCGTCATCCTGACCCGCGAGGGGCTGGATGAGGTTTCCCGCGAAGGGCGTGTCGCCGCCGATAGCTGCGTGGACCTCGCGCGCTCCTGGGTCGGCATCGCCGTCAGGGCAGGCGAGGTTCACCCCGATATCTCGACGGAAGCAGCGTTGCGCGCGGCGCTGCTCAATGCGCGCTCGGTCGCGTACTCGCGGCTCGGTGCCAGCGGCATCCTGTTTGCGAAATTGATCGGGCAACTCGGCATCGCGGCCGAGATCAACGCGCGCGCCGTGATCATCCAGCAGGGGTTCACGGCAGAGCGTCTCGTCACCGGCGAGGCCGATCTTGCCGTTCAGCAGGTCAGCGAACTGAAGCAGATCGACGGCATCGAGGTAGCCGGTGTCATTCCGCGCGAGCTGCAAACGCCGGCGGTGTTTTCCGCCGGACGCATGGTGACAGCGCAGGACGCCGCGCAGGCCGACCGGCTGTTGCAGTATCTGTCTTCAGCGGAGGTCGCGCCGTTGTTGCGCGAAAGCGGGCTCGATCCGTGATCCTCTCGGTCCCTGCAGACGCATGGCTCATGCGGCCGGCATAGGCCAAAACGGGCTTCCACCCGGGCGTTCCATGGAATAAGCAGCGGCCTCAGCTCATTCCTCCATCCGGGCCCCAATGATCCGTCTCGATAACGTCAGCAAGCAAGTCGGCCACCAGATTCTCTTCATCGAAGCTTCCGCAGCCCTGCAGAAGGGCGAGAAGATCGGGCTGGTAGGCCCGAACGGCGCCGGCAAGACCACGCTGTTCCGGATGATTTCGGGCCAGGAGATTCCGGACGAGGGCCAGGTCTCGCTCGATCGTGGCATCACCATCGGCTATTTCAGCCAGGACGTCGGCGAGATGGCGGGCCGCAGCGCCGTGGCCGAGGTGATGGACGGGGCAGGGCCGGTCAGCGTCGTCGCCGCCGAACTCAGGGAACTCGAGGCCGCCATGGCCGACCCTGAAAAAGCCGACGAAATGGACGACATCATCGCCCGCTACGGCGAGGTCCAGCACCGCTTCGAGGAACTCGACGGTTATGCGCTCGATGGCCGCGCCCGCGAGGCCCTTTCGGGCCTGGGCTTCAGCCAGGAAATGATGGATGGCGACGTCGGCGCACTCTCGGGCGGCTGGAAGATGCGCGTGGCGCTGGCGCGCATTTTGTTGATGCGCCCCGACGTGATGCTGCTGGACGAGCCGAGCAACCACCTCGATCTGGAAAGCCTGATCTGGCTGGAACAGTTCCTGAAGGGGTACGAGGGCGCCTTGCTGATGACCTCGCATGACCGCGAGTTCATCAACCGCATCATCAACAAGGTCGTCGAAATCGACGGTGGCACGCTCACCACCTATTCCGGCGATTATGAATTCTACGAACAGCAGCGCGCGCTCAACGAGAAGCAGCAGCAGGCCCAGTTCGAGCGGCAGCAGGCGATGCTGGCCAAGGAAATCAAGTTCATCGAGCGCTTCAAGGCGCGCGCGTCTCATGCCGCGCAGGTGCAGAGCCGGGTCAAGAAGCTCGACAAGATCGAGCGCGTCGAGCCGCCGAAGCGGCGGCAGACGGTGGCCTTTGAGTTTTTGCCGGCGCCGCGCTCGGGCGAGGACGTCGTCGCTCTCAAGAACGTCCACAAAGGTTACGGCAGCAAGCGAATCTATGACGGCCTGGATTTCATGATCCGCCGCCGGGAGCGCTGGTGCGTGATGGGCATTAACGGTGCCGGCAAATCGACGCTGCTGAAGCTGGTGGCGGGTTCGACCGAACCCGACGACGGCACGGTGGCGATCGGCGGCAGCGTCAAGATGGGTTACTTCGCCCAGCACGCGATGGATCTGCTCGACGGCGAACGTACCGTATTCCAGTGGCTGGAAGATTCGTTCCCGCAGGCAGGGCAGGGCTCGCTGCGTGCGCTGGCCGGCTGCTTCGGGTTTTCCGGCGACGATGTCGAGAAGAAGTGCCGCGTGCTCTCCGGCGGCGAGAAGGCGCGGTTGGTGATGGCGCATATGCTGTTCGACCCGCCGAACTTCCTGGTGCTGGACGAGCCGACCAATCATCTGGATCTTGCGACCAAGGAAATGCTGATCAATGCGCTCTCGGAATTCGAGGGCACCATGCTGTTCGTCTCGCATGACCGGCACTTTCTCGCAGCGCTCTCCAACCGCGTGCTGGAGTTGACGCCTGAAGGCCCGCACCTCTTCGGCGGCGGCTACACCGAGTACGTCGCGCGTACCGGGCAGGAAGCGCCCGGCCTGCGGAGCTGACGCCGACCGAACGAGCAATGCAGCGGCGCATGGCCAAGTGCGCCGCGCGCGCTTGTAGGCATCAGGTCCCGCCGCTACGCTTCCCGAAAAATCGGGGAGTGAACGGGCCATGAAGCAGCTCAGGATCGGTGACATCACCATCGACGCGGTCATCGAGCGCGAGGGGCCGTGGCGGCGACCGCAGGATTTCTTCCCTGCCTATGATGATGCGGTGTTCAAGCATCATCTGAAGGGAATGGAGCCCGAGGTGTTCGACTCCGCGCTCGGTCTGATGGTCATTACCTATCAGACCTTCGTGGTGCGCACGCCGCGCTACACCATCCTGGTCGATACCTGCACCGGCGAAGACAAGGGCCATCCGCCGCCGTTCGATTTCCCCGGCAAGGAGCGCTGGCGCAACGAGCTGTTCGCGCTCGGTGTCAGCTTCGAGCAAGTCGACTATGTCTTCTGCACCCATTTGCACATCGACCATACCGGATGGAATACGACACTGCGCGACGGTCGCTGGGTGCCGACATTCCCCAATGCGAAATACATATTCCACAAGCGGGAATATGCCGCGTGGGAAGCCGAAAATGCCAAGGGCTCCAACCCGCCGGGCACGGTCTTCCGCGACAATTGCCTGCCGATCATGGAATCGGGGCAGGCGGTGCTGGTTGACGATGATTACGCGCTCGATGATACGGTTACGCTGACGCCGACACCGGGGCATTCGCCCTGCCATTGCTGCGTCAACATCTTCTCGAAGGGCAAGCGCGCAGTGGTAGCCGGCGATCTCATGCATCACGTGATCCAGTGCCGCGAGCCGGAATGGTCGGCGAAGCCCGACTGGGACCCGAAGCAATCGGCGATCTCACGGCGGAAATTCTTTGCCTCCGTCGCCGGTACCGACACGCTGATCCTGCCGGTCCATTTCCCGACGCCGACGGTCGGCCTTATCACTGCCGAAGGTGACCGCTTCGACTATCGTTTCAAGCGGGACTAACGGTCATGTCTGATAATGCCGCTTATGATTACATCGTCGTTGGCGCCGGCTCGGCCGGCGCCGTGGTCGCAAGTCGATTGAGCGAGAGCGGGGCTTATCGCGTTCTGCTGCTGGAAGCCGACATAAAAGGTTCGAACCATTTTTGGGCGCGCGTGCCGGTCGGCACCTCCAAGATGATCGACGATCCCACCGTGAACTGGTGCTACAAATCCGAACCTGACGAAGGTTCGGGCGGCCGCCGCATCGACGTGCCGCGCGGCAAGATGATGGGCGGCTCGAGTTCGATCAACGGCATGGTCTACATGCGCGGACAGGCGCAGGATTATGACCACTGGGCTCAACTCGGCAATCGCGGCTGGAGCTATCAGGACGTACTTCCGATCTTTCAGCGCATGGAGCGTTATGAAGGCGGCTCCGACAAATTCCGCGGCCGAAGCGGCCTGCTGCGTGTGACGGATACGCCGCGAAAGAAAGTGCCGCTGCTCGAAAAGATCATCGCTGCCGCCGAACGCATCGGACTTCCGTTCAATTCCGACCAGAATGGCGAGACCCAGGAGGGCATCGGCATGTCGCAGGTGACGATTGCGGGCGGCAAGCGCCAGAGCACCGCGGTCGCGTATCTCGATCCGGTGCGCGGACGGCAGAACCTCGTCGTCGTCCAGGGCGCGATGGCAGAGACGCTTGTCCTCGAAGGCAAGCGCTGCGTCGGCGTGCGCTATTCGGCCGGCGGTATCAGCACCGAGGTGAGGGCGTCGCGGGAAGTCATCGTCTCCGGCGGCTCGATCAATTCGCCGAAGTTGCTGGAGCTTTCCGGCATCGGGCAGGCGGACTTGCTTCGTTCCGTCGGAATTGCGCCCGTGCATGAGCTGCGCGGCGTCGGAGAAAATTTGCGCGATCATTACTCCCCGCGCCTGAAGTTCGCGATCGCCGCCCGCAACATGACCTTCAACGACAACGCCCGCGGCTGGCGGCTCGCCCGCGAGGCGGTGAAATACGCGCTGTTCGGCACGGGGTTTCTGGCCTCCACCGCCGTCCCGATCCGGATGTATTTCCGTACCCGCGAGGGACTGGAAACGCCGGACGCGACGATCTCGATCCTGCCGTTCCTCTACGAGATGGTCGGCCGTCAGCGCCGCGTCGCCAAACGGCAGGGCATCACCATGAACGCCAATGTGCTGCGTTCGGAAAGCACCGGTTCGATCCACATCAAGTCTGCAGATCCTGCGGAGCCACCGGCGATCAGGTTCAATTTCCTCTCCACCGAGCATGATCGCGCTGGCATCCTTGCCGTGATCCGCAAGGGGCGCGAGTTGATGGCGACGTCACCGCTCAGGGAGATCACCGGCGAGGAGATCGCGCCGGGAGCGAAGTTGCAGAGCGACGACGAACTGCTCGACTGGGTTCGCAACAATGCCGAGACGACCTACCACCCGGTCGGAACCTGCAAGATGGGTTCCGATCCACTGGCCGTGGTGGATCGCGAATTGCGCGTTCATGGCATCGAAGGCCTGCGCATCGCGGACGCCTCGATCATGCCGACCTTGACCAGCGGCAACACCAATGCGCCGGCGATCATGATCGGCGAGAAGTGCGCCGCCATGGTGCTGGCAACGGCGGCGGCTCGCGCAGTCGCTGCCTGATGAAGGAGTTTGGAGAAATCATGGGAATGGAGCGGATGGATTTCGAGACGCTGGTGCAGACCCGCAAGAGCGTCCGCGGCTTCAGGAAGCAGGCGGTGCCACGCACGGTCATCGAGGAAGTCATCGAGGTCGCCAAGCGCGCGCCGTCGTCGATGAACACGCAGCCCTGGCATATTCACGTGTTGACCGGCGAACCGCTGGAGCAGCTGCGCCGTCGCAACATGGAAGAGATGGCGGGTGGCGCCAAGGTGAAGCGCGACATCATCAGTCACGGCGAATATCAGGGCGTGCACCGCGGCCGGCAAGTCGATATCGCCAAGAAGCTGTTCGCCGTGATGGGCATCGCACGCGACGACAAGCCGATGCGGCAGGACTGGGTGCTGCGCGGCTTCCGCCAGTTCGACGCGCCGGTCTCGCTGGTGCTGACCTACGACCGGGTGTTGGATCCCGGCGCGGTCTGCCATTTCGACCTCGGTGCGCTCTGCTACGGCATCGTGCTTGCTGCGTGGGATCGTGGCCTCGGCAGCGTCATCAATGGGCAGGGCATCATGCGCTCGGACATCGTCCGCGAGATCGCCGGCATTCCGGAGGACGAGGTCATCATGACCTGTGTCGCCATGGGCTATCCCGACGACAGCTTCCCCGCCAACGCTGTTCGCTCCGATCGCGAGGTGAATGGCGACTTCGTACGTTATGTCGGCTTTGCAGATTGAGGATTGATCGTATGACTACTGATGACGAAACCGACATGATCCGTGAGACGGTCGCCAAATTTGTCGACCGCGAACTGATCCCGCTCGAACCGCATTACCTGAAGTCCAGACTGCCCGGTTCGGATAATCCGGAACTGACCGCCGAACAGCGGGAGCGGTTGCGGACGGTCTCGAAGGATCTCGGCTTGTGGGGCCTCGATGCACCCGAAGATCTCGGCGGCCACGATCTGCCGACGCGCACGATGGCGGCGGTCCACGAGGAACTGGGACGGACCTGCGTACCGTTCATCCTGCCGCCGGATTCGCCGAACCTGCGGATGCTGCAGGCGGTCGGCTACGACACACTGAAGCGTAATTACCTGCAGCGCTATATCGAGGGCCTCATGGTGTCGGCGATTGCG
>JAQSDT010000400.1 GCA_029946075.1 bacterium
CTTATCCTCGCTTGCGCTTCGGTCGCGCAGGCGCAGACCTATCCCTCCCGCCCCATCACGCTGGTGGTGCCGTTCCCGCCGGGTGGATCGACCGATGCCGCCGCGCGCATCATGGCCGAGCGGATGCGCAACACGCTCGGGCAATCCGTCGTGATCGAAAATGTCGGCGGCGCCGGTGGCAGCATCGGCGTCGGCCGCGTCGCGCGCGCGGCGCCCGATGGTTACACCTTCGACATCGGGCAGTGGGACACCCATGTCGGCAGCATCATCTACAAGCTCGACTACGATCTCGAAAAGGATTTTGAACCGATCGCGCTGGTGTCGAACAATCCGCAGCTTCTGGTCGCCAAGAACGACCTTCCGGCCAACACGCTCGGCGAACTCGTGACGTGGATGAAGGCCAATCCCGGCAAGATCAATTTCGTCAATCAGAACGCGGCGGCCAACGTCACCGGCGTGCTGTTCGAGAATCTGACCAGGCAGAAAGTACAGTTCATTCCCTATCGCGGCGCCGGCCCGGCGATGACTGACCTGATGGCGGGCACGGTCGATCTGCTGGTGGTGCAGGGCGCGGTGGCGCTGCCGCAAATCCGCGCCGGCAAGATCAAGGCGCTCGCCAATTTGTCGGTGGCGCGTTCGGCTTCGATGCCGGACATTCCGACCGCCGACGAGACCGGCGTGCCGGGTCTTTACATGTCGGGCTGGTTCGGCTTCTGGGCGCCGAAGGGCACGCCAAAGGACATCATCGCGAAGCTCAACGCGGCAACGGTGGACGCGCTGGCCGATCCCGCGATCCAGAAACGGTTCACCGAACTGGGTCTCGACGTAGCCCCCCGCGCACAGCAGACCCCGGAAGGCCTGGCCGCGTTTCAGAAGGCCGAGATCGAAAAGTGGTGGCCGATCATCAAGGCCGCCGGCATCGGCGCCCAGGCGCAATAGGCGCTGTCGGCCGCTAAACCATCCGTCTTTGCGAGCCAACGGGTCGGGCGAATGCCCGCCCGATGACAGGCTCCGCGAAGCAATCCATGCCTCAACGCGGGGATAGATGGATTGCTTCGTCGCTTCGCTCCTCGCAATGACGGCGGACGATACAATGGTTATCAAATCGTTGACGCCGCGCGGGCCGTGCCAGCCCGCAATTCTACGAGTCCTAGTCGAGTTTAACCTTTACGGGTCTTTAATGGCGCGGTCGTAGGGTGCCTGTTGCGTGGCTCCGGAAGGGGCGGCGCGTCCGGTCAGCATAGCCGGTCGTTCGCGTAGGCGTTGGAGTTCAGAATGGATATCACCACGCTCGTTGGCCTGATCGCCGGCGTCATCGTCTTGAGTACGCTGATCCTGATGGGCGGTGACTTCCGGATGTTCTACGACATCCACGCCGTCATCATCATCTTCGGCGGCTCGATCGCAGCGACGCTGATCCGCTTTCCCCTCAGCGCGATTCTTCACGGTTTGCCGCTGGGTGCCAAATTCGCCTTCACCATGAGCCGTCTGTCGGCCCGCGACCTCGTCGACGAACTGGCCAAGATCGCCGAAATCGCCCGCAAGCAGGGTCCGGTCGGTCTGGAAAAGGTCGAGGCCGCCGAGCCTTTCCTTGCCAAGGGCGTCCGCTACGTCGCCGACGGCTACGACCTCGAATTCATTCGCGACAATCTCGAGCGCGACCGCGACAACTTCCTGATGCACCTCAACGAGGGCTCGAAGATCTATCGCGCCATCGGCGACTGCGCCCCGGCGTTCGGCATGATCGGCACGCTGCTGGGCATGGTGCAGATGTTCTCCAACATGTCGGACCCCTCGAAGCTCGGCCCCTTCATGGCCGTTGCGCTGCTGGCGACGTTGTACGGCGCGGTGGTGGGTAACCTGATCTGTCTGCCGATCGCCGACAAGCTGCACGGCAAGCTGATCGACGAGGAAACCAACCGCAGCCTCATCATCGACGGCATCCTGATGATCCGCGACTCCAAGAGCCCGGCGCTGGTCCGCGAAATGCTGCTGGCCTATCTGCCCGAGAAGCATCGTCACGCCGAAGGCGAGGAACTGGCACCGGCCTGATCGGCTTCAGGGTCCAGCGCGGAATAGACCATGGCAAAGAAAAAACGCGAAGAGGCACATGGCGGTCACGGCTGGTTCGTGACCTTCGCCGATCTGATGGCGCTATTGCTGTCCTACTTCGTGATGCTGGTCGCGTTCTCGACGCAGGATTCCGCCAAGATGAAGATCGTGGCGGGTTCGATGCGCGACGCGTTCGGCGTGCAGACCGAAGTCCGCTATTCCGGCATCGTCGAATCCGATGGTCTGCCGACACGGCCGAAGCTCAAGAACACCGAGCACATCTCGCCGGAAGAATCCTCCGCCAACCCGACGCCGGACGAGCAGGATCGCAAACAGGAGAGCGGCGCCAAGCTGAAGGTCGACCGCGCATTCTCGCTGGCGTCCGCCTCGCTGCGGCAGGCGCTGCAGGACATGCCGGAAATAGCGGAAATCTCCAAGAACATCATCTTCGAGGAGACCAGGGAGGGCCTCAACCTCGAGATCGTCGACCAGGACGGACGCTCGATGTTCGCCGACGGCTCCAAGGTGCCGTACGACCGCACCCGCCGCCTGATCCAGAAGCTCGCGGCACCGCTCAAGGCGACCCCGCTGCGGGTCAACATCGTCGGCCACACCGCCGCCGGCTTCGTGCCGACGCGGGGCGACTACTCGGCCTTCGACCTGTCGGCCGATCGCGCCAACATGGTGCGACAGATCCTCGAACGCGAGGGGCTGCCGGCGTCCCACGTGTTTGCCGTCGGCGGCAAGGCCGACAGCCAGCCGCTGTTTCCGGACGATCCGACGCTGCCCGCCAACCGTCGCGTCACCATCACATTGATGCGGGAAAGTCCGGCATTGCCGCCCGGTCTGAAGCCGTAATCCTCCAAACTACTATAATACCATCGACATCTGTGGCCGCTTTGCCCCAGTCGGACGGCACCCTTGGTGCTATGCTGGCTCGATCATTGACAGGCCCTACGGAAGCGCCGATAGCCGCCCGGATCAATTCAACCGCCAGAGCGTTCCTCTTCGATCATGACAGTGAGCGTCACATCCAGCGAAGCCCATGAGGGGCAGGCCACCTCCGGATTTTGGGCACTGACGCTTGGAAGCATAGGCGTGGTGTTCGGCGATATCGGCACCTCGCCGTTGTACGCGTTCCGCGAAGCCGTGACGCACGCGGCCAATGGCGAGCCGGTTTCGCGCGCCATCGTGCTCGGCGTACTCTCGCTGATCCTGTGGTCGCTGTTCATCGTCGTCACCGTCAAATACGTGCTGCTGCTGCTGCGCGCCGACAACCACGGCGAGGGCGGCACGCTTTCGCTGATGGCGCTGGGCCAGCGCGCACTGGGCCGCCGCAGCTGGGTGTTGCTGGCGCTGGGCGTGGTCGGCGCCTCGATGTTCATCGGCGATTCCATGATCACACCGGCGATCTCGGTGCTGTCGGCGGTCGAAGGCCTCAAGCTCGTCGCGCCGGCGCTCGAACATTACGTCGTGCCGCTGACGATCGTCATTCTCGTCCTGCTGTTCTCGGTGCAGAGCAGCGGCACCGCGCGCGTCGCCACCGCCTTTGGGCCGGTGATGCTGGTCTGGTTCGCGACGCTGGCCGTACTCGGCCTCATCCACATCACCGATGATCCCACGGTGCTGCACGCGATCAATCCCTGGTACGCCGTCCAGTTCATGGCGTCCCACGGCACGATCGGACTGGTGACGATGGGTCTGGTGTTTCTGGCGGTGACCGGCGGCGAGGCGCTCTATGCCGACCTCGGCCATTTCGGGCGCAAGCCGATCCAGACCGGCTGGTTCTATTTCGTGATGCCGGCGCTGCTGATCAATTATTTCGGCCAGGGCGCCTATATCATCGCCTCCAATGCGCCGATCGACCAG
>JAQSDT010000401.1 GCA_029946075.1 bacterium
GATCTCCTCGATCAGGCCGGTTTCCTCGGCCACCGGAATGAAATGAGCGGGCGAAACCATGCCGCGAACCGGATGGCGCCAGCGCACCAGCGCCTCGCAGCCGACGACCTCGTCATTGCGCAGATCGACCAGCGGCTGGTAGTAGAGCTCGAAGCCGCCGTGATCCAGCGCGCTGCGCAGGTCGCTTTCGAGTTCGCGCCGCAGCTTGGCCTGCAGCTCCATCGCCGGATCGAAGAAGCGCCAGGTCCGGCGGCCCGCGGCCTTCGCGGCATACATCGCCAGATCGGCGTTCTTCAACAGGTCGAACAGATTGGAGCCGTCGCGCGGCGCCAGCGCGATGCCGATGCTGGCGTCGCTGGAAAGCTGATGACCGAGACAATCGAACGGCGTGCGCAGACCCTGATAGATCCGGGCAACCAGTGCGTTGATCGCCTCGGGCTCCTCGATGCCGTGCTGCAGGATGGCGAACTCGTCGCCGCCGAGACGCGCGATGAAATCCTGCGGCCCGACCGCCTCACGCAGCCGCTCCGACACGCCCTTGAGAAATTCGTCGCCGATCGGATGTCCCAGCGTATCGTTGATGTGCTTGAACTCGTCGATGTCGATGTAGAGAATGGCGCACTCGGTCGCGCCGGCCTGCAGCAGCAATCCCTCGGCGTGGCGCTGGAACAATGTCCGGTTCGGCAAATTGGTCAGGGCGTCATAATGCGCCAGATGCTCGATCCTGGCCTGGACGCGCCGTCCCTCGGTCACGTCTTCCAGTGTCGTGGCCCAGCCGCCATCGGGCGACCGCTTGTAGATCAGCCGGATCGTCCGTCCGTCGGGCGTCGCGGTGATGGTGTCCTGCACGAGGCTGCCATTGGGATCGAGGAAGCGCGCGCAATAGGCTTCGACGTCGCCGACGAAGGAGCCGATCTCCTGACGATGGCGGATCAGGTCGATCAGATGGCATCCGGGTTTGACGATCGCCGTCGAGAGACCGAACATGTCGATATATTGCTGATTGCAGATCACCAGCCGGGCCGACGCATCGAACAACAGCAGACCCTGGGTCATGTTGTTGATGGCGGTGTCGAGATGCCGGGACTTTTCGGATAGTTTCTGCTGTGCGGCAGCATGCTGGCGGCGCAACTGCCGCACCACCAGCACGACCATCACGATGACGACGATGATGGCGAGCGCCGCCGCGGAAAACTGCAGCCGGGTTTGCTCGCGCCAGTCGGCAAGCGCGGTCGAGGTCGGGGTGGTGGCGACGATGAGGATCGGGAAATGGTTCAGCGACCGGATCGCACCGACCCTGTCTTCCCCCGACCGCGTGTCGACGAACTGGCCGGCGACGTTGCCGCCGAGTTCGAGCGCGCGCTTGAACGCCGGCCAGCCGGCGACGCTGCGGCCGATGATCTTTTCATCCTTGGGATAGCGCGCGATGACGGTGCCATCGCGGTGAATCATCGAAATCACGGTGTCGCCGTCGAGCGCCAGCGACGCGACGAAGTTTTCGAAATGCGTGGGTTCGACGCCGCGCACCGCAAACCCGATGATCTGGCCGTTACGGCCGAGGATCTTGCGGGCGAAGATGGTGGTCCAGATCTTGGTGACCCTGCTGACGACAGGCTCGACGAGCACGTCGGGCGTCGGCTTGTCCGACATGAATTCGCGGTAGTAGCGCCGGTCGACGATCGTGCTGTCCGGCACCGGCCACATCTCGGACGAGTTGATCAGGTAACCCCTGGCGCTCCACATGTTCAGGGCGCCGACATGCGGCATCGCTGCCAGCCTGGTACGAAGCATCTCGTGCGCGCTCAGCGTCGACAGCCTGCGTTCGAAATCCTCCACCGTGTCGATCCCGTCGGCGCGCATCTGCGTCACGACATCCTCGTGCACATGCTGCAGGTCGGTGAGTTGCTGGTCGAAATGGCGCGAGAGCAGCAGCGCGGTGTTGTTGTGTCCGCGCTTGGCGGTTTCGATCGCACGCTCGCGGTACTGCAGGGCGAAATAGCCGGTGCCGAGCATGATGGCGAACACCAGCACGGAAGCGCTGAAGACGAGCCACTGGATTGCGCCAAGGCGCGACGGCGCCAGCGTGTCGGCGATCGAACGCCGCAGCTTCCCCGCAATCCCGTATCTCGATGAACCGTCCAGCATTTTCGCTGCCCCCACAGCCATTTGTTGTAGGGGGGCACAACCCAAAAGGGCGTTAGGAAAGTGAGTTATCGGAAGGTTAAACGGCAGGCAGAACGTCGCCCGAAATCAGGCCATCTCTTCCACGATTTCGTCTTCCTTGAGACTGCACTCGATCAGCCCGCCCTCGATCGTGAAGCTGGCGAACGGCGACAGTTCGGTGGTCGCCTGCAGCGCGGTGAAGAACTGCGCGTCGGCCGGGCTCTTGAGGAAAAACCGGATATGGCTCGCGGTCATCGTATCGCGCGACAGCCAGACGATCCCCGAGAACAGCGCCACCATGGTCTGTGCATATTGGCGCGCGTCCAGAATCCCGAGGTCGTAGACCGGCGAGACGATGATGAAACGGGTGCGCAGCACGGGGCCCGGAAACTTGCTCATCATCAGGCGGCTGACCTGGCAGGCGGCGTGAACTCGCTCGCCGTCCGACAGGCAGTACAAATTGAGGTTTTCGCCGTCCTTGGTCAGACCGTCATAGGTCGCGTAGCTTCCCTGCGAAAACGTGGAAAAGTCCTCGCCGGCGGCTTCGGCGTCTTTTCTCCACTGGCCCTTGATCGATCGCCAGGACCTGTCCGGATCTTTCATCGGCAGAAGGCGCATGATTAACCGGGGGTTAATGCAGGAAGTAATCACAGCAGTGTAAAGCGTCCGGCTAAACGTTTGCTTACGTCGATACCGGGGTTAGCTCGTATTTGTACGAGCATGCACAGATACTATTACTGCGGGTGTTTCATGACGGCACCCGCCCTGATCGTGGCATACGGAAACGCGCACGGAAATGCCAGAAAGGACGACAGCCGTCTCCGGCTGCCGTCCCGTTGCGCTATCGCGAAGGCGCTTCCACGACCAGTGCCACGATACGGCGCACCAGCGGCAGCACCGCCAGCAGCGTCGGAAACGCGACCACCCAGGATATCGCCCACGCGCCGGGCCAGGTCGCGAAAAATGCCGGCGTCGGCCCGAGACTCCTGAGCGTCGAGATCATCGACACTACGAACGTCATCAGGATCGACAGAATGAACGGCATGACGACCGGCGCATAGCGCGCCGGCAGCTTTCGAATGGCAGACATATTGTTCTCTCGAGGAAGTCAGGTCGGTCGATCACGTCGGCTGGCGCGCGCGCATCTCACCCGACCATGACGGGTTGATGCGTTGCCTTACGTGAGACGCTTACGGCGCTTGATAGCGGCGGCGGATCAATAATTGAGATACCATGCAGGTGCAAGGGGAAAACGGCAGGACTGACAGGCGCGAAGCCCCCCTTGCTTCTCACCCCCGGTTTGCTCTCGGCGCCCTTGAGGCGGCTTCGGGACGATGTAACAATCCTGTCGCAGAGCAAAACTAAACGGAAGTCACGGCCCACGGCCGCGATGGCTTCCTGCAGGGAGGAGAAACCTGATGCGCCGCACATTCGTGTTGCTGTCCGCCGGCCTTGTCGCGCTCACCACATCCGCCGCATCGGCCCAGAACGCCACGCCGCGCAACCTGATCCTGTTCGTGCCGGACGGCCTGCGCGGCCGTATCGTGACGCCGCAAACCGCGCCTGCGATGGCCGAGGTGCGCGACAAGGGCGTCAATTTCAAAAACGCGCATTCGCTGTTTCCGACCTTCACGATGGCCAACGGCTCGGCCATGGCGAGCGGGCATTATCTCGGCGATACCGGCACCTTCAGCAACACGATTTACACTGGCCGCCCGATCGCGCATTCCAACAACACGGTCACGCCGTTCCTCGAG
>JAQSDT010000402.1 GCA_029946075.1 bacterium
GATAGAGACCCCTCATCCGGCGCTTCGCGCCACCTTCTCCCACAAGGGGAGAAGGGAAGAAGGATGCACCATCGCTCGTGCCAACAAAAAGGCCCCGGTCGAAACCGGGGCCTGATCGTTGGTGACAGATAAGCTTGCGCTTACTTGTCGCGGTTCTTGAGCGCGGTGCCGAGAATGTCGCCCAGCGTCGCTCCCGAATCGGAGGAGCCGTACTGCGCGATGGCTTCCTTCTCTTCGGCAACTTCCAGCGCCTTGATCGACACCTGGACCTTGCGGGCCTTCTTGTCGAACTGGATCACGCGGGCATCGACCTTCTCGCCGACGGCGAAGCGTTCGGCGCGCTGGTCGTTGCGGTCACGGGCGAGCTCGGAGCGCTTGATGAAGGTCGTGAAGTCGGTGCCCGAGATCTTCACCTCGATGCCGGCTTCCTTCACTTCGAGCACTTCGCAGGTCACGACCGCGCCCTTCTTGACGTCGCCCGGCTCGGCGAAGGGGTCGCCTTCGAGCTGCTTGACGCCGAGCGAGATGCGCTCCTTTTCGACATCGACGTCGAGCACCACGGCCTTGACCATGTCGCCCTTCTTGAAGTTGTCGATGACCTGCTCGCCCGGAAGCTTCCAGTCGAGGTCGGACAGATGGACCATGCCGTCGACGTCGCCATCGAGACCCAGGAACAGACCGAACTCGGTCTTGTTCTTGACTTCGCCTTCGACCGTCGAACCAACCGGGAACTTCTCGACGAAGACTTCCCAGGGATTGCGCATGGTCTGCTTGAGGCCGAGCGAGATGCGGCGCTTGACCGAATCGACTTCCAGAACCTGCACTTCGACTTCCTGCGAGGTCGAAACGATCTTGCCGGGGTGCATGTTCTTCTTGGTCCACGACATTTCCGAGACGTGGATCAGGCCTTCGATGCCCGGCTCCAGTTCGACGAACGCGCCGTAGTCGGTGATGTTGGTGACGCGGCCGGTGAAGCGCGCGTTCAGCGGGTACTTGGCCTCGATGCCCTGCCACGGATCGTCCAGCAACTGCTTCATGCCGAGCGAAATGCGGTGGGTCTCGTGGTTGATCTTGATGATCTTGACCTTCACGGTCTGGCCGATGGTGAGCACCTCGGTCGGGTGATTGACCCGGCGCCAGGCGATATCGGTCACGTGCAGCAGGCCGTCGATGCCGCCGAGATCAACGAACGCACCGTAATCGGTGATGTTCTTGACCACGCCGTCGATCACCTGACCCTCTTCGAGGTTCTGCACCAGCTCCTGGCGCTGCTCGGCGCGGGTCTCTTCGAGAACCGTGCGGCGCGACACCACGATGTTGCCGCGGCGGCGATCCATCTTGAGAATCTGGAACGGCTGCGAGTTGTTCATCAGCGGCGCGACGTCGCGGATCGGACGAATGTCGACCTGCGAGCGCGGCAGGAAGGCAACGGCACCGTCGAGGTCGACCGTGAAGCCGCCCTTGACCTGGTTGAAGATGACGCCGTGAACCTTCTCGTTGTTGTTGAAGGCCTTCTCGAGCTTGCCCCAGCTTTCCTCGCGGCGCGCCTTGTCGCGCGACAGCACGGCTTCGCCGAGTGCGTTTTCGATCCGGTCGAGGAACACCTCGACTTCGTCGCCGACCTTGAGGTCGCTCTCACGGCCCGGGCCGGCGAATTCGCGCAGCGCCACGCGGCCTTCGGTCTTCAGGCCGACGTCGATGACGGCCATGTCCTTTTCAATTGCAACTACCTTGCCCTTGATGACGGAGCTTTCCTGCAGATTGCCGCCGGCGAAGGACTCGTCGAGCATCGCAGCGAAATCGTCACGGGTAGGATTATAAGAAGCAGCAGTCGAAGCCATTTGTTCTCCAGATGCGGGTATCGCCGGCCATTCGGGTTAAGGGCGTATCGCGCGTGAGGTGTCGGGTTCCGCAAAACCCGACGACCGCCTTTTGCGGAGGGCGCAAAAGCGGGCCGGCAGCATGCCTGCACGTTCGGTACGTTGATTTATCCGGAGCCTGAAGTGTCGACTTCAAGAACCTGGAGCGGGTCGTTCCTCCAATGACGGCAGGGGCTAAAACCGCCTGCCGGCCCGCTCGGACAGCCCTGATCTTATCGACGGCGGCCCGGATGGGCGTGGATATAGCCCCAAGGGCTATTTTCGGCAAGCCGGAAATGCCCGGTTTGCAGCCTGTTAAGGCTTACGGACGCTAACCATGGAGCCGCGTTTTCAACGCTCTGTTGACCCCTTGGCGCGAAAGGGTCCGCTGACCCGGCGAGATGGAACCCGGCCTTAAGCGCCGCCCCACACGATGGCACCGTTGATAACAGGGGGTGTCACCATGAAAAGCCTGATCGCACTGACCGCCATCGCCGTCTTTACCGTCGCCACGGCCGTTTCCGGCCAGCCGCCCGCTTTTGCGACCGAAAAAGCGGTTGCCGCCGCCAAGTCAAAGCCGGTCGTGGTGGCTGAGCGGCAATTGCCGTTCTCGCAGAACTGATCCGGGAATTTCGCGGCGACCGGCGGATTACCGCCCGGCGCGTACCGCTTCGACAATGGCAATGGCGGCACGAACGCCGCCTTCGATGTCGAGATTGGAATTGTCCAGGATATGGGCGTCGGCGGCCGCCTTTAGCGGCGCCGCGGCGCGATTCTGATCCCGCTCGTCCCGCCTGATAATATCCGCCAGCACCGCCGCCTCGTCGGCGGCTTCGCCGCGCGAGATCGCTTCGAGCGTTCGCCGGCGGGCCCGCACCTTGGGATCGGCGACGACGAAAATCTTCACCTCCGCATTCGGGCATATCACGGTGCCGATGTCGCGGCCGTCGAGCACGGCGCCCGGCGGATCGGCAGCGAAGGTGCGTTGAAAACTGACCAGCGCCTCACGCACCCTGGGAATCGCCGACACCACCGAGGCGGCGTCGCCGATCCGTTGTGACTTCAACTCGGGGTGGCCGAATTTCTCGGGATCCAGCTCCATCGCCGCCGCAACCGCGCGGGCCTCGTCGGTGAGGTCGAAACCCTCGTCCAGCAGCGCCTTCGCCACCGCGCGATAAATCACCCCGGTGTCGAGGTGCCGAAAGCCGTAATGGTGGGCGAGCCGCTTGCCGAGCGTGCCCTTGCCGGATGCCGCCGGCCCGTCGATTGCGATGATCATGCCAGCCATGTGCGACAGCGCGGCACCACGGTCAAGGCACGAATTCCGTTCGGCGGACAGTTGCGCGCCGGATGCGTCCAAATGTTCCTCGCCGCCGCCGCCAACCGCCCCTATTCTGGCTTCAAGGGACAGCCGACCTAAAACAATCAAGCTGGAGGAAATACGATGAGCGCCACGACACGACGTCGTTTTATCGCTGGCGCAGCTTCTGTCTCCGCGATCCCGCTGATCGGCAGTTCGGCCTATGCGCAGACGACCGACTGGCCGAACAAGCCGATCCGGATCATCGCCGGCTATCCGGCCGGCGGCCAGACCGATTTGTACGCGCGCACCTACGGCGAATATATCCGCGCCGAAACCGGCCAGAACATCACGGTCGAGAACAAGGCAGGCGCATCGGGTTCGGTTGCGGCCGTCGAAGCCAAGCGCTCCGCACCCGACGGCTACACGCTGATGTTCACGATCTCGACGACGATGATCATGAACCGCGTGCTGATCAAGGACATCGGCTACGATACCGACAAGGATTTCGTCATCGTCTCGATCATGCCCTCGGGCAGCCTGCCGTTCGTGGCCGCCGAGAAAACCGGCGCGAGAACGCTCGATGAATTCGTCGCCTATGCGAAGAAGGCGGAGAAGGTCAATATCGGTACCTACGGCGCCGGCTCCTACGCGCACATGGCGGTTGCCGAAATGAACAAGCAGTACGGGCTGAAGATGGAAGCGGTGCACTACCGCGGCGAGGCGCCGATGTGGACCGATCTTGCCGGCGG
>JAQSDT010000403.1 GCA_029946075.1 bacterium
CCGGTCGTGTAGACCGGCAGGATGCCGGGCTCGAGCGCCGAGATCCCCTGCCGATCCAGCAGTTCGCTCTCGATGCCGTATTGTTTCAGCGCGGCCTGTTCGGCCTTCGCGGTTTCGGTGGCGTCGGTGCGCCAGGCCTTCAGCCAGCCGGTCTCGCGAATCCGCTCCGGCTCGCCCGCCTTGACGATCCACGCGCGGTGCAGCTTCAGCGAAGCGTGGCTCAGCCCCTTGAGCGCCTGCGCGCGCGGCTGCGTGGTCGCCTGCGTCGCGTTGGCGAGAAACCGGATAACCCAGTCGGCATTGCGGATCGACCAGGGCAGGTTCCAGCGCAGCGCCGGATGCCGGTTGGAGAGGTATTTCGGCAGCGACTGCCACAGCGACGGCTGGTTGAGCGGGAAGATCGATCCGCTGGAGAGAATGCCGGCATTGCCGTACGAGGTCTCGCTGCCCGGCTCGCGCCGGTCGACGAGGATCACCGACATCCCGCGCAACCGGGCGGAGTAGGCGGTCGAGACGCCGACGATGCCCGCACCGAGGACGACGACGTCTGCTTCATTGTCATCAGGCATTCGACTTGCGCTCCCAACCACATCGGCGGATATACACTCTATATCAGGCAAGTGGATCGGCCGCGGGTTGAAGAAATGCAGGCCAGAGGCGCAAGGGTCGCAACCCGAAACCCGGGCAAAAGTGCAATCCGGAAAAGCGGTGTTCGAACGGATCAAAATCTGGTCGCGGGCCATCAAGCGTGACGTTCATGCGATCTATCTGGCGTCCCGCGATCCCCGAGTCCCCTGGTACGCAAAGGCGCTGGGCATTGCCGTAGCGGCCTATGCGCTGTCGCCGATCGACCTGATTCCCGATTTCATTCCGGTGCTCGGATATCTCGATGACCTGATCATCGTGCCGCTTGGTATCGCCCTGATCGTGAGACTGATTCCGGCCGACGTGATGACGGAACACCGGGCACTGGCTGCTGCTATGCAGGATCGGCCGGTAAGTATCGCCGGGGCAACGGCGGTGATCGCCTTTTGGCTGGCCGGCATCGGTTTGTTCGGCTGGCTGGGATATCGATATTTTCTCGGTACGTGATGCAATCCGTGGTCTGCAGGGTCGGCACGGCGACGCGTCCGCCGTGGCTCGACGGGCGTAGGCGGAAGCGTGCCCACGATCTCGGCCGCTACGCCCGCAACGAACCTCGATTGAACTTTACCTCCCGGCAGCTTTCGTCATAGGCTGCCTCACGGGGATTCCGCAGCCTCCCCATCAAATGGTGATCCCATTTAAGCGCTCGTCACCCTCTCGTTGGGAGGAACGACCATGGATGGATTGCTTCTCGCACTTTTTCTCGTTGCGACGTTTCTTGGCGGCTTCGTCAGCGGTTTTTCCGGATTTGCCATGGGCATCGTGGTGTCCGGCATCTGGCTGCACATCATCACGCCCGTTCAGACTGCGGCGCTGATCGCCGGCTACGGCCTGCTGACGCAGGGCTACGGCATCCTGAAGCTGCGTCACGCGCTGCGCTGGCAGAACATCTGGCCGCTGGTGCTGGGCACCGCGATCGGCATTCCGGTCGGGGTCATGCTGCTGGCCCGTATCGATCCATCGCAGGTGCGGACCGGGGTCGGTGTTCTGCTGGTGCTCTATGCCGTCTACGGCCTGGCCCGGCCGGCGTTCAAGCCGATTCGGATCGGCACCGCAGCCGATATCGTCATCGGTTTTTTCAACGGGCTGCTCGGCGGATTGACCGGGCTGGGAGGCGTCATCTCGACCATTTCATGCCAGCTGCGCGGATGGTCGAAGGATGTGCAGCGCGCGGTATTTCAGCCGGTCCTGTTCGCCGCCTTCGTCATCATCTCGATTTCGCAGGCGGTCACCGGCGCGTTTACGCCGGAAACCCTCAAGCTGTATGCGTTCGGCTTTCCCTTCATGCTCGCCGGCATCTGGAGCGGCTTCAAGCTCTACGGAAAGATCGACGACGAGACATTCCGCAAGGTGGTGCTGGTGCTGCTGCTGTTTGCAGGCGTGTCGCTGGTCGTGCCAGCGGTGATATGGTGAAATCGATCAGGCAGGCCCTGCCTGTGCCCGGGGAAAGCCAGGAGATTGCGATGCGTGTTCGATACCTGCTGATGGCTGCGATATCGTTGATTGCGTCCATAGGTCCTGCGCCGGGGCAGGATGCGCTGGTAACCTACAAGTCGCTGAGTCCGGAACTCGCGCTGGATCTCGCCAGAGCTTCACTTGGCGACTGCCAGAAGCGGGGTTATCAGGTTGCAGTCGCGGTCGTCGATCGCTTCGGCGTCACCCAGGTGATGCTGCGGGACCGGTTCGCCGGTGCGCACACGCCGGCAACCGCCACGGGCAAGGCGTGGACGGCCGCCTCGTTTCGCACGGGTACCACCGAACTCAACGCCATCAGCCAGCCCGGCATGATGCAGGCCGGTCTCCGCAACTTGCCCGGCGTCGTGGTCATCGGTGGTGGATTGATCGTCGAAGCCGGCGGCTCGCTCGTCGGAGCGATCGGTGTGTCCGGAGCCCCCGGCGGCGACGCCGACGAAGCCTGCGCGAAAGCGGGCATCGAGGCGATCCGCGACCGTCTCGATTTCTAGAGCGTTTTCCGGCGAAGCATGCCCCCGAATCAGATCCGGGGACGGCTCCGGTTCGCGTGAAGAAAGCGCGTCAAAACCGGAATCTGGAGCGCGGTTCTGATTCAATCAGAACCGAAACGTCTCTAGCCCGGTTTGCAGGATTTCAGGCACATCTGGTACTCGGTCTTGCACGCAGGTCCCCCGTAATTCTTCATGCAGGCGGAATGCTGGTCGCGGCAAACCTTGCAACTGCCTGCCTTCTGCGCCTCGGCGGTGCCGATCGAAGCGCCCAATCCCAGCAGCAGCGTCGAGATGATTGCAAAGTTTCTCATGAATGGCTTCCTCTCCTCGTTTTGTTCGAGCGTCGTCGTTGCTGCATTCATCCTGACGACGGCGCGGGAAGGGTGCGTCGTCGGGACAGCAACGAAAGCCCTGGATGAAAAAGCCCTGGATGAAATGGGGTTGGCGGCTGACATGCGGCGTCCTTGCTGGCTTTTTCAAACCGGACGCGATTCTTCGGCATGTCGCCTCATGGGGAGATCGCTTCCCCACCGGATGACTACACGCGAGGACTGGTTCCCTTGTCAACCTCGGGCCGCATGGTTGTTTCAGGCATGACGCTCGTCGATGATCGCTTGAGCGCCTGAGGCCGGCATGATACAAATATCACTCGGGCTTTTGACAACCGCCCGATGAGCTCCCGCAGCCAAGCGTTGTTTCGCTCCAATACGGAGGTGAAACATGTCTTGCGGCAATTCAACCAACACTCTCGACGTAGCTCGTTCCCCTCTGCCGGCTTTCGGCTGGTCGTGGAAAACCCCGTTCGCGTGGCTGGTCGCGCTGGTTCTGGAATGGGAGCGTCGGCGCCAGTACAGGCAGCTTCTCGAACTCGACGATCGGCTGCTTGCCGATCTCGGCATCACGAGAACGGCCGCTGAAGAGGCGCGCAGGTCTCCCTTGTACATCATTGCATGGTGTTACAGCCGATGACGGTGCAATGCCTGCGAGGTCCGCTCCCGGCAACGCTCCCGTAGGATGGGCAAAGGCGCGTTAGCGACGTGCCCACCATTCATCAACAGGCAAGCCTGTCGATGGTGGGCACGCTGTCGCTTTGCCCGGCATGCGGCGCCGACTTCCGTCATTGCGAGCGCAGCGAAGCAATCCATCTATCCCCGCGCCGAGATGTGGATTGCTTCGCTGCTCTCGCATGCACAAACGCTTTGCGTTTGTTGCAGACGATGACGAAATGACATTCTGAGCTGCGACAAATCAACACGACGGGCAAATCACCCAAAAACCCGTCAACCCCGCGATATGAAA
>JAQSDT010000404.1 GCA_029946075.1 bacterium
TGCCGCGCGCGGGCCTCGTCCTTGCTGGCGAGCCGCCACCAGCGGTGGCCCATCGAGTCGAGCGCCTTCGCCTCGGCGTTGGAAAGCCGCAAGCGAACCGCGACGCGTTTGGCGTCTTCGGTGACGGCGACCGTGAGCGCGGCCAGCCGTCGCACCGCGCTCGGCGGCAAGTCCAAGCTGCGTTCGGCGGCGATCATCGCGGCGAACGGGCCGGTGTAAACGACACCGCCGCACATCGACTGCAACAGCCCGGCATCCGACATCGCCAGCACCGCACCGCCGGCGCCGTCCGCGACCAGCAGCTTGAGCATCTCCATCCGCAGCCGCTCGGCGGAAAGGCTCGCCAGCCCGGCGCGCCCCTCGATGCAGGCGAGATAGCCGGCGCGATCGAGTTCGCCCGCGCCATAGGCGGCATGGAAGCGGAAGAAGCGCAGGATGCGCAGATAATCCTCGGCGATGCGCGCACCGGCCTCGCCGATGAAGCGCACGCGCCGCCCGGCGATGTCGGCAAGCCCGCCGACGTGGTCATGCACCAGGCCGGCGGCATCGATGGAAAGCCCGTTGATGGTGAAGTCGCGCCGCTCGGCGTCGCGAACCCAGTCGCGCCCGAACGCAACCCTGGCCTTGCGGCCGAAGGTCTCGGTATCCTCGCGCAGCGTGGTGACCTCGAACGGCTGCCCCTCCACGACCAGCGTGACGGTGCCGTGCTCGATGCCGGTCGGTACCGACTTGATGCCGGCGGATCTGGCCCTGCGAACGACTTCGCCCGGCAGTGCCGTGGTGGCGATGTCGATATCGCCGATCGGAAGATCGAGCAGCGTGTTGCGAACCGCGCCGCCGACCACGCGGGCTTCCTCGCCGTCGCCATTGAGCAGCGCGAGCACGCGCGGCGCCGGTCCGGATTTCAGCCAGGGCGCGTCCAATTTTCTGCTTCCGAAGTTCGCAGCCATGTGCGGGCCCCCTATGCGAACTTCGGAATCAGAAGATTGGCAAACAAACCAATTGCAGTGCCGCTGATCGATTGGAAGTTCCCGAGACGAAGTTGCGGCGCCCAGTGCAGGAACTTCAAATCGGCAGCACTGCCCGGCACGCGCGCCTCGCTCATTTCTCGACCCCGGGCACCAGCTTTCCGTTCTCGATGTGGGCGGGAATATAGGTCGAGTTCGGCGGCGCGCCGGAGAAATGCGCGAGCAGCACGAAACTGATCACGACCAGCAGCAGCGATCCCAGCACCAGCTTGGCGAGCAGATGCGCCGGCCAGGACGAAGCTGCGAACACGCCGGAGCGCGTGGCAAACAGAAACAGCGCATAGACCACGAACGGGATCAGGAAAATTCCAAGTTCGGTCAATACGGGGCGGATCATGCGAGATATATCCGCTCGTAGAGGACGCGCAGGATGCCCGCGGTCGCGCCCCAGATGTAACGCTCGGCGAACGGCATCGCGTAATAGGAACGCTCCATGCCGCGGAATTCCTTGGAGTGGATCTGGTGGTTTTCCGGATTCATCAGGAACGCCAGCGGCACCTCGAAGGCGTCGACCACTTCGCCCTCGTTGATCGTCAGTTCGAATCCGGGTTTGACCCGCGCCACCGTCGGCAGGATGCGAAAACCGAACGCGGTGCCGTAGAGATCGAGATAGCCGACCGGCTCGATGAATTCGCGCTTGAGGCCGACTTCCTCCTCCGCCTCGCGCAGGGCCGCATCGAGCGGCGAGGCATCGGTCGCGTCGATCTTCCCGCCGGGAAAGGAAATCTGCCCGGCGTGGCTGGACAAATGCGGCGAGCGCTGCGTCAGCAGCACCGTCGGCTCGCGATGGTGATCGACCACCGGGATCAGCACCGCGGCGGGCCGCACCGGCTGTTCGCGGGCGACGATCTCGAGCATGCGGTCGTTGCCCTCGTCGCCGGTCTTCGGAACGATGTTGGGATCGACCAGGCCCGGCGGCACGTCGAAGTTCAGCCGGCGGCGCGAGCGCTCGAAGAACTCCGCCGATCCGATCGTCGCCGGTCTTGCTTTCACCATCGGCTCGTTCAAAGCGCGTCCCTCACCTGCTGCGCATCCGCCATTGCGAAAAACTCGCCGCCGGATTCGACACCGAACATCGGCGCACCATCGACCACCCGCTCCTCGCCCATGTCAACCAGATCGTAATAGAGCGCGCGGGTCACCTTGGCCCACAAATCCGAACGGACATGGAGATACGGCGTCAGCCCGCCATCATCAGCCATTTCGAAGCGCAGGCGATGGCCGGAATCGCACGGCACCCAGTCATCGACATTGGTGCGGAACCGCAGCAGCCGCCCGCCATCGACGGACTCTTTCTGCATCTCCACCGCCATGAACGGCGCGTCGTCGACGCGAATGCCGACCTTCTCGACCGGGGTGACGAGGAAGTGCTTGCCGTCCTCGCGCTTGAGGATCGTCGAAAACAGCCGCACCAGCGCCGGCCGGCCGATCGGCGTGCCCATGTAGAACCACGTCCCGTCGCCGGCGATTCGCATGTCGAGATCGCCGCAGAACGGGGGATTCCACAGATGAACCGGGGGCAGCCCCTTTCCGGCAGGCGCGCGGTTGGCGGCTTCCCGGGCGGCAACGGTCAGGCCTTCGAGTCCCCTGGCGCCAAGATCATTGCTTTCAGGGCCCCTGGTTTCGGGACCCTTGCCTTCATGCTGCTGGCTGCCGGTTTGCCCTTGCTTCGCCATTGTTTGCCCTGAGTCTCGCACCCCTGATCTGGCACGATTGGTGCACGTGTTTAGTGCAAGTGTTTGGTGCACGTGTACTGAATTGCACCGATATGCGCTTGCGGCGCGCGGGGTCCGTACTATTGCGGATCAAGTCGCCATAACGTGATGCCGTTCATACCCCGAAATGCCGATAATGTGGGGATAGTTTAATCTAGCGAATACATGGCCTTTGCACAGGTTTAGCATGAGGTTCGTGGCATGACGACGCAAGCCGCGCTGTCATGAAGCGCTCAAGGAGAAGAACATGGCGGGTGCAGACGGTGTCGAGAAGCTGGAGGACGCGATCGTCCGTTCGGCGGAACAGGTCGCAGACCAGATCCGCGCCGCGAAAGAGGCCATCTCCACCGTCATCTTCGGTCAGGATCGGGTGATCGAGAACACCCTGGTCACGATCCTTTCCGGCGGCCACGCGCTGCTGATCGGAGTTCCCGGCCTCGCCAAGACCAAACTGGTCGAAACGCTCGGCATCACGCTCGGCCTCGACGCCAAGCGCATCCAGTTCACGCCGGACCTGATGCCGTCGGACATTCTCGGCGCCGAAGTGCTCGACGAAAGCAATTCCGGCAAGCGCTCGTTCCGCTTCATTTCGGGACCGGTATTCGCGCAGTTGCTGATGGCCGACGAGATCAACCGCGCCAGCCCGCGCACGCAGTCGGCGCTGCTGCAAGCCATGCAGGAACAGCACATCACCGTTGCAGGCGCGCGGCACGATCTGCCCAAGCCGTTCCACGTGCTGGCGACGCAGAACCCGCTGGAGCAGGAAGGCACCTATCCGCTGCCCGAAGCGCAGCTCGACCGCTTCCTGATGGAAATCGACGTCGACTATCCCGACCGCGACGCCGAGCGCCGCATCCTGTTCGAAACGACGGGCGCGGCAGAGACGCTCGCCAAGGCATCGATGAACGCGGAAATCCTGATCGCGGCGCAACGCCTGGTGCGGCGCCTGCCGGTCGGCGACAGCGTCGTCGAGGCGATCCTGTCGCTGGTGCGTGCGGCACGTCCGAATTCGGAAGACGGCGGCGACAAGCTGATCGCCTGGGGACCCGGTCCCCGCGCCAGCCAGTCGCTGATGCTGGCGGTACGCGCCCGCGCGCTGCTCGACGGCCGCCTCGCGCCCTCGATCGACGACGTGCTCGATCTCGCCGAGCCCGTGC
>JAQSDT010000405.1 GCA_029946075.1 bacterium
AAGATCGGCCGTCCGCGCCAGCTCTACACCGGCGTCGCCCGCCGCGATTACGTCGATATCTCCAAGCGCAAGTAAGGCGCGCAGAAGGACCAAGCAGAAAGCCGGATGCGGTCACCGCCTCCGGCTTTTTGTTTTGCTGGATGGGTGGAGCGAAGCGATGCCCGTCGACGCCGCGCCCGTCATTGGTGGGTATCGCTTCGCTCCACCCACCCTACGATCCTCAGATGGAGCACCAGCATGCCCGCGCATCCCGGTTTCGGACAATTCGCAAAATCGCATCGGGAGTTCTTCGACGCGCTTTCCGAGGATGGCTGGCGCGCCGTTGCCGGCTATGACGGCGTCGAGGAAAAAATCCTGTCGGGCGCATTCGATCACGCCGCGCGGACCGGCGCCGTGACGCGGCTGTCGCGCTGGCAGGCCGGCGCTTCCGTCACCACGCCCGTCGCGCATGAATGGTGCGAAGAGGTGCTTTTCGTCTCGGGCTCGCTCTCGATCGGCACGCCGGCCAACGAGGTGCGGCGCATGCAGGCCGGGACCTATGCGGTCCGGCCGCCGCATGTCGAGCACGGCCCGTTCTTCACCCATGACGGCTGCCTGATGATCGAATTCCTCTATTACCCGCCTCAGCCCGATCCGGCCTGATCGCGCGCGTTATCCGCGCCGCGCCTTGCGCATCGTCGCCAGCACGATATCGGCGGCAAGTTTGCTCGGCGGCTGGTTGCCGGTCGACATGATGCCGTCGATCTTCGAGAATGCCTCGATCTGCTGTTGGCGCAGCGGAGAATCCCCGAGCACGTCCTGCAGCGCCGCCGCCAGCTTTTCGGGATTGCAGTCTTCCTGCAAGAATTCCGGCACGACGTTCTCACCGATCACGAGGTTGGCGAGGATGACCGAATTCACCTTGATCGCGCGCCGCAGGATCCACGCCTCCGCCGCGCCGGTGCGATAGGCCGTCACCATCGGCACGCCGGCAAGCGCGAGTTCCAGCGTCACGGTGCCGGATTTGGCGAGCGCCGCCTGCGCGATGCGGAACGCCGCCCGCTTCTCCGGCTCGCCGATCACGACCTGCGGCTGGACCGTCCAGTCTTTCAGGGCTTCCAGCACCGCTTCCTGCAGATGCGGCATGGTCGGCAGCATCGCCTCGAACGCGACGCCCTGCCCCTGCAGCCGCGTCAGCGCCTGGCCGAACACCGCCATGTGGTGACGGATTTCGCTGCGGCGGCTGCCCGGCAGCACCAGCAGCACCGGCGGCGCAACCGACCGTCGCCTGGCCTCGTCGGTATTCGGCCGCAGGGTCGCCAGTTGTTCGGTCAGGGGATGGCCGACATAGCTGCAGGGCGGCCCGTGCAGCCGCCGATAGGCCTCCGGCTCGAACGGCAGCAGCGCCAGCACGTGATCGACATAGCTCAGCATCGCCCGCGCCCGACCCGGCCGCCACGCCCATACCGACGGCGAGACGTAATTGACGATCGGGATCTTCGGACTGCTAGCGCGAACGCGCTTGGCGACGCGGTGGGTGAAATCGGGGCTGTCGATAATCACGAGGATGTCGGGCGCGGCCTGCGTGACCACCAGCGCCGTCTCCTTGATCAGACCAAGGATCTTCGGCAATTGTCTGACCACCGCGGCAAGACCGATGATCGAGAGCTCCTCGATCGGAAACAGCGACACCAGGCCCTCGCGCGCCATCGCCCGGCCGCCGACGCCCTCAAAGCGCACGGCGTCGCCGAGGCGCTGGCGCAGCACCTTCATCAGGCTGGCGCCGAGCCGGTCGCCGGATTCTTCCGTCGCGATCAGAAATATCTTCCGCACCGCTTCGGTGCCCGCGCGCGGCGTCACGCGGAAAGGCCCTGGATGAACAGCCCGGCCTTGTCGGCCGCCACGATCATGCCCTGCGCGTCCGCGGCGATCGTGCTGCCGGCGACGACGGCCATGCCCGCAAGCCCGGCTTTCACAACACCCTCGATGGTCTTCGGACCCACCGTCGGCAGATCGAAGCGCAAATCCTGGCCGCTCTTGGGCGCTTTCACCAGCACGCCCCGGCCGGCCCTGGCGCGGATACGGCCCGCCTCGCGCAGATGCGCCACGCGCGCCAGCAGGCCGTCGGTGCCCTCGATATCCTCCACCGCGACCACGTGACCGTCGATAACGACGACGGCCTGGCCGATGTCGAACGGGCCGAGCGCACCGAGCACCTCGCGTCCCCTGGCGATGTCGGCGGCGGCGGCGTCATCCGGCGCCGCGCGCGCAATGCCGCCGGCCGGCATCAACAGGTCGGGCGCGACGTCGCGAATGCCGACCATCCGGAAACCGTCCTGCTCGAAGATGCGGCCGATCCCCGACAGCAGATGATCGTCGCCGCCGCGAAACGCCGCCATCACGAGACCCATGACGCGGACCGTGCCCCAGTCCAGCCTGATCTCGGACAGCGCCGGCCGCTGCAGCGAGCCGATGAAGATCACGTCGCGGCAGCCTTCGCTGCGCAGCAGCTTCTTGGCGCGGCCGAGTTGTCCGAGCGAAATCCAGTGATGGCTGAAATTCTCGGCGCGGGCCGGATCGCAGGCGCCGCGCAGCGCCAGCAGCACCGGCGCGATGCCGCGGGCCCGAAGCGAATCCGCGACCGCAAACGGCATGGCGCCGCCGCCGGCGATGATCCCGACAGTTGAGGAAATGTCCGAAGCCGCTGCGTTCATGACTGCGGCGATCCCGTTTTCAATGCGTGCCGCCGTCGGCCGGCAGGCACAGCGCGCGGTGTGCACCGGCGCCGATGAAGGCGAGGATTTCAGCAATTGCCGGGTCCTCCGCGGCCATCGGCTGCACGGCCGCCAGCCGCTCGGCGAAAATTCCCTCGCCGTGGAACAGCTTTTGATAGAAGCCGCGCACCCGCACCAGGCGGTCCTTGGTGAACTTGCGGCGCTTCATGCCGATGATATTGAGGCCTTCGAGGCTGGCATACTGGCCGTTGACGAGACCGAACGGGATGACGTCGCCGCGCACGCCGCAGACGCCGCCGACCATCACCTGCGGCCCGATCCGCGTGAACTGGTGCACGGCCGACAGCCCGCCGATGAAAACGAAATCGCCGATCTCGCAATGCCCGCCAAGCGTGGCCGAGGTCGCGAAGATCACGTCGTTGCCGACTTGGCAGTCATGACCGACGTGGCTGCAGTTCATGAAATAGCCGCGCTCGCCGACACGCGTGACGCCGCCGCCGGCGACCGTGCCGGCATTCATGGTGGATTGCTCGCGGATGGTGCAGCCGGCGCCGATCTCGAGCCTCGTCAGTTCGCCCTTGTAGCTCAGCGATTGCGGCGGAGTGCCGAGCGAGACGAAGGGATAGATCGTGCAGTTATCGCCGATCGTGGTCTGCGCGGTGACGTGCACATGCGCGATCAGACGGCAATTTGCGCCGATCACGACGTGGCGGCCGACGATGCAATAGGGACCGATCGTGGTCCCCTCGCCGATCACGGCGCCATCTTCAATCCGCGCGGTGGGATCGATCGTCGTCATCACATGCGTCCAGTGTCGGCTGATATCGCCGCCAAGCGATAATATGTCGGGTTTTCCGGTGGTTACCTCGACATGCCAGCGCTGTCCAGTGACGTATGGTTACGCCGTATTTCGAGGGTCCAAAAACCGGCGGCATCGGTTAAAAGGGTAAACACGCCTCCGAGCGGCGCGGCAGTCAGCGAACGACACGCATGGTCAAGGCAGCAGCAAGCCTCATCCTCCTGATGTTGACGGCGCCGTTCGGCACGGAGACGGTCGAAGTGCGCGACCGTGGACCCGTCGATCTCGCCGGCTTCGAGTGCCGCGACATCCGCCGCAGCACCATTATCCAGCGCGCTTGCTACGACCGTGCGCAGCGTCAGCTGATCGTCGCCACCAAGGG
>JAQSDT010000406.1 GCA_029946075.1 bacterium
GCCCGTAGCGCGTGTAGAACACGTCGATAGGTGCCGTGACGCGCCAGGATGGCAGCGGGAAGGTTTGCCACAGCCGCTCGGGATCCAGTCGCTCGAGGTTGCGCAGGAATGCCGCCTTTAGGTCCGCCTTCACATCTCCCCGGCGGTCGAGGAATTGTCCCCAGCGCGCCATGCCCTGAATGCGCTGGTCATTCTCGAGCGTCTCCCGCGAGCGAACATATTCGTCGGGAAACAGCCGGCGATAGGCTTCGGTGCCGTACAGCCACGAGCGGCCCTCGACCTGCCTTGCATTCGGAAAGCGTTGCCTGACGCTGGCGAAGAGGCGCGCGAGTTCGTCTCGTCTTGCCTCGGTCCTCGCGTGGCTCAAAGGACCCCGCGCGTCGCGATTGTAAAAGTGCAGCCGAACGATCTCGCTGTCGGGGCAGGCGTCGAAATCGAAGCAGCCAAAGCTGTGGCCGGGCAAAGGCGGACGCTCGTCGGGAGCCTGCGCGTAGTAACGCTGCGTCCAGTCCGCGCGCGCTTCATGCGTGCCGAGTTCTCCGAGCTGATCGGCATAGTCGCGCCATCGCGGGTTCAGCCCGTCCCGCGTGACGTCGCCGAGACCGAAGCGGCGATGGAAGTTGGTATAGAACAGCACCGCGTCGACGAGCGGCATCGACGTCGCCTCGGCAACGGTTTCGGCGAAGCGAAGCTGCAGGTCGAAGAAATCGCGATAGCGCCCGGCCTTGTCGTTCATGCCGTTGCCGCAATCATTGCGATGAACCGGTCTCCATCGCCTTCGCAATCGCGCGCAGATCCTGCCACGACATCCGCTTGTAGGACGGCGAACGCAACAGGTAGGCCGGGTGGAACGTCGCTATCGCGCGGATCGTGCGCGTGCCTGTGTCGTAGTCGAACCAGCGCCCCCGCGTCTTCATGATGCCGTCGCGCGTCGACAGCAGCGTCTGCGTCGAGGGATTGCCGAGCGTCACCAGCACGTCCGGATTGACCAGTTCGATCTGGCGCTGAATGAACGGCAAACAGATTTGCGTTTCCTGCGGCGTCGGCGTGCGATTGCCCGGCGGCCGCCACGGGATCACGTTGGCGATGTAGGCCTTGCTGCGGTCGAGCCCGATCGCCGCAATCATCCGGTCCAGCAATTTGCCGGAGCGCCCGACGAACGGCAGCCCCTCGATATCCTCGTCGCGTCCGGGGGCCTCGCCGACGAACATGATGCGCGCCTGCGGATTGCCGTCGGCGAACACCAGCCGCGTCGCGGTGTGCTTCAGCGCGCAGCCTTCGAAATTTTCCAGCAATCCCCGCAACGCTTCCAGCGTCGGCGCCGTCCGTGCCGCCTCGCGCGCGGAGGCGATGGCGGCTTCCGGAACCGGGGCTGTTTCGCTGCGCGGAACGGAAGGCGCCGCGGTGGGCAACTCCCTGATCGCCCGTGGCGGCGCTATCTCGCGCTGTACCGGGGCCGCGGCCACGGCGTCGGGCTCGGCCAGGCGGTCGACCGCCTCGTCCGCCAATGCGCAATCGACCCCGGCCTCGAGATAAAAGGCCAGCAATTGCCGGACGGTAGGGTGGGGTTCAGGGAGGAAATCCATTATGCCAATCTATCGCGGTTCGAACCGGCACGAAACGCCTCACATTGCATTTCCATGGTTGTCCTCCCCGCAAAAATCGGAAACAACGGGCTTCCAGAGCCGTTAGAGCCGTTCTTAATTGGGCTGAGACCAGAACATGAGCACCGAAGAACTTCCGCCGCGTGAGTCCATGGAATTCGACGTCGTGATCGTCGGCGCCGGGCCGTCCGGCCTTGCCGCAGCGATCCGGCTGAAGCAACTCAACGCCGACCTCAACGTCGTCGTGGTGGAGAAGGGTTCCGAGGTCGGCGCGCACATCCTGTCGGGCGCCGTGATCGATCCGGTCTCGCTCGACAAGCTGATCCCGGACTGGCGCGAGGACGCGGATTGTTCGCTGAAGACGCAGGTCAAGGACGACCGCTTCTACTGGACCACCGCGACCTCGGCGATCCGGCTGCCGAACTTCGCGATGCCGCCGCTGATGGACAACCATCATTGCTACATCGGCTCGCTCGGCGATCTCTGCCGCTGGCTCGGGCCGAAGGCGGAAGCGCTCGGCGTCGAAATCTATCCGGGCTTTGCCGCAACCGAAGTTCTCTACGACGACAACGGCGCGGTGCGTGGCATCGCCACCGGCGACATGGGCATTGCTCGCGACGGCAGCCACAAGGATTCATACACCCGCGGCATGGAGCTGCTCGGCAAATACACGCTGTTCGCCGAAGGCGCGCGCGGCAGTCTGAGCAAGCAGCTGATCGCGAAATATTCGCTCGACGCGAAGAGCGAGCCCGCGAAGTTCGGCATCGGTCTGAAGGAAGTCTGGGAGATCGAGCCCGCCAAGCACCAGAAGGGCCTGATCCAGCATTCGTTCGGCTGGCCGCTCAACAATTCGACCGGCGGCGGCTCATTCCTCTATCACTACGACGACAACAAGGTCGCGGTCGGCTTCGTCGTGCATCTGAACTACGACGATCCTTATCTGTCGCCGTTCGACGAATTCCAGCGCTTCAAGACCCACCCCGGCATTCGCACGCTGTTCGAAGGCGGCAAGCGGATTTCCTACGGCGCGCGCGCCATCACCGAGGGCGGCTACCAGTCGGTGCCGCGCCTGAGCTTCCCCGGCGGCGCGCTGATCGGCTGCGCGGCGGGCTTCGTCAACGTCCCGCGTATCAAGGGCGTACACAATGCGATGGGCAGCGGCATGCTGGCCGCCGAACACGTCGCCGCCGCGCTGGGCGCCGGCCGCGCCGGCGATGAACTGGTCGATTACGAAAACGCCTGGCGCGATTCCGCCGTCGGCAAGGATTTGCACCGGGTTCGCAACGTCAAACCGCTGTGGTCGAAGTTCGGCACCATCATCGGCGTCGCGCTCGGCGGTTTCGACATGTGGTGCAACACGCTCGGCTTCTCGCTGTTCGGCACCCAGTCGCACGCCAAGCCGGACCGCAAGACGCTCGATCCGGCCAAGAGCCACGAGCGGATCGCCTATCCGAAGCCGGACGGCAAGATTTCCTTCGACAAGCTGTCGTCGGTGTTCCTGTCCAACACCAACCACGAGGAGGATCAGCCGATCCATCTCAAGGTCGCGGATATGAACCTGCAGAAAACGTCGGAGCATGACGTGTTCGCCGGTCCGTCGAACCGCTATTGCCCGGCCGGCGTTTACGAATGGGTCGAGGAAACCGCAGGTCCGCGCTTCCAGATCAACTCGCAGAACTGCGTCCACTGCAAAACCTGCGACGTGAAGGACCCGAACGGCAACATCACCTGGGTTCCTCCCGAGGGCGGCGGCGGGCCTAATTATCAGTCAATGTAAGCACGTTCGCGCGAGAACGGCGGATCGCCACGATTGCGCCATACTAAACTAGGCTCCTCGGCTGCCTCGAATCCTTGCGGATGCTGGCTAAAAAAGCCATTGTCCCGGTGCTGCTGGGTATGACCGGTCGCACCACCCTCAATTGACGGAGCCGGTGAGCGTGATACTTCAACGTCGTTTCAGCCGCGTGGCTGTTGCCACACTCGGACTAGCGTCGGTTCTCGCGTTCAGCGGGCCGCTCGCGGCGCAGACACGCACCAGCGCCGGCGAACAGCCGTCCTTCCCAAGCGGACGCGATCTGATCGGTCTGACGGTATCCGGCAGCTATCTTGCCGCGCGTCACGCCAGCGTCGAGCGCGATGCCACCGCCGCCTCGGCCTTCTATCGCGCTGCGCTCCGTTCGGACCCGAAGAACAGCGAACTGCTCGACCGCGCCTTCATCGCATCGCTGGCCGATGGCGATATCGACGAAGCGGTGAAGCTTGCCGACCGCATTCTCACCGTGGACAAGAA
>JAQSDT010000407.1 GCA_029946075.1 bacterium
GCGCTCCACTTCACCCTCCCCTGGAGGGGGAGGGTCGTTTGCATTCGGCGATGCGAAGCATCGTCGATGCAAGCGGGGTGGGGTGATCTCTCCGCAAGCGAGATGGACATGGTTTCAACCGCTATCCGCCGCGCCGCGGCCAAGAGGTTACGGGAAAATACCACGCCGCATGAGCGCATCTTATGGCGTGCGCTGAAAGAACTACCGGTCGAAGGGACGCATTTCCGGCGGCAGGCGCCGATCGGCCCCTACATTGTGGATTTCCTTTGTCCGGCGAAACGGCTGATCGTCGAACTCGATGGCGGGCACCATAACGAGGATGCGACGGCGCAGCGTGATACCGAACGGCAATCGTGGCTGGAGCAGGAAAGATACCGCGTCATCCGTTTCTGGAATTCGGACGTTGCCAATGAACTCGGCGCGGTGATGGAGAAGATTTACGTCGAACTGTACGGGGCTCGTGAGGCTGAAGCGATCAAGCTGCAACACCTCCGGCGACGATAGACTGTCACCCCGCCCCGCCGCTGCGCGGCGACCCTCCCCCTCCAGGGGAGGGTGAAGAAAAATCAACCGATCGCAACGCCGCCGCCGATGGTGCGGTTCAGGACCTGCGTGGTCTTTTCGATGCGGTCGGCCGCGGCGTTGAGCGCGTTGGCGACGGCGACCTGCGTCGCCTTGGCGCGGTCGGCGGCCGCGACGCGGACATTGCGCAGGGTTTCCAGTTCATCCTCCAGCGCGCGAATCCGCACGGTGGCGTCGAGCAGTTCGTCGCACACGGTGAGCGCCGCCATCACCGTCAGCCGCGCATCGCCGATCTCGCCGAACTTGCCGCGCAGTTCGCCGACGCGGGTTTCGAGGTTCTCGGCGAGCTTGAGCAGCCGCACCTCCTGCCCTTCCTCGCAGGCCATGCGGTACTGCCGGCCGTTGATGGTGACGTTGATGTGACTCATTCATCGTCTCCGGCAGCGAGCACGGTGCGAATGGTGCCGATCGCAACATCGAGCTTTTCGGCAATCTCGCGATTGGTGCGCTCGAGCCGCCGCGTCTTCACCAGCGATCCGTCGAGTTCATCGGCAAGCCGCGAGCGGTCGGCGCCGAGCGCCTGGATCCGGCTCGCCAGTTCGTTCTCGTCGCGGTCGGCATCGCGGCGCCGCTCGGCCGCCGCCTCCAGCGCGTCAAGCGCCTGCATCAGCCGCCGCGTCGCGGCGTCGATGTCGGCATAGGCCGGTTCGGCGTTGCCGGAGCCGTTGGCATGACGATCGCTCATGAGAGACAGCACGTACCCTGGATGGCCAGCCGCACAGCAAAATCCGCGGTTCGGCAAGCGGTTAGACCGCGAAATTTACGTGGCAAGCGAGCCTAGCGCAACGCCGACGCGAAGCTATGCACCGCTAAGCCATGTTTCGCACCGAAAGCGCGTTCCCTTAGCCTTGGACTCACGGGATTGAGGTGCTATCCAGCCCCCAACTCCCTTTAGGTCAACACTCGTATTGCGGCCCTTCGCCCGGTACGCACCGCAACCAAGCACCTCATTTCAGGCGGATTTTCATCATGACGCAGGTCGATCATACCCGTATGGCCAATGCGATCCGTGGCCTCGCCATGGACGCCGTCGAGAAGGCGAAATCCGGCCATCCCGGCCTGCCGATGGGCGCGGCCGACATCGCCACCGTGCTGTTCACGCAGTTCCTCAAATACGACGCGTCGGCGCCGAACTGGCCGGATCGCGACCGCTTCGTGTTGTCGGCCGGCCACGGCTCGATGCTGCTCTATGCGCTGCTGTATCTCACCGGCAACAAGGACATGACGCTCGAGCAGGTCAAGAGCTTCCGTCAGCTCGGCTCCAAGACGCCGGGCCATCCGGAAAACTTCGAGACCAGCGGCGTCGAGACCACGACGGGCCCGCTCGGCCAGGGCATTGCGACCGCGGTCGGCATGGCGATGGCGGAAAAGATGCTGGCGGCCGAATTCGGCAAGAAAGTGGTCGGCCATCACACCTATGTGCTCGCCTCCGACGGCGACCTGATGGAAGGCGTGTCGCAGGAAGCGATCGCGATGGCCGGGCACTGGAAGCTCAACAAGATGATCGTGCTGTACGACGACAACGGCATCTCGATCGACGGTCCGACCTCGATTGCCGATTCGGTCGACCAGGTGAAGCGCTTCAAGTCGGCCGGCTGGGCGGCCGAGCGGATCGACGGCCACGACCCGAAGGCGATTTCGGCCGCGATCATGCGCGCGCAGAAATCCGGCAAGCCGACGCTGATCGCCTGCAAGACCACGATCGGTTATGGCGCGCCGACCCGCGCCGGCACCGCCAAGGTCCACGGCGAAGCGCTCGGCGCGGATGAGCTCAAGGGCGCCAAGGACAAGCTCGGCATTTCGCAGGAAGCCTTCGCGGTGCCCGAGGACGTGTTGAAGGCCTGGCGTGCTGCCGGCAGCCGCGGCATCGCCGCGCGCGAGGACTGGCAGGGCCGCTTCGACGAACTCGGTACCCGCAAGCGCGCCGAGTTCGAACGCCGCATGCGTCACGAACGTCCGGCATCGCTGGCCAAGGCGCTGCGCGCGCACAAGAAGGCGCTGCTGGAAACGCCGCAGAACGTCGCCACGCGGAAATCGTCGGAATCGGCGATCGAGGCGATCGTTGCCGCGATGCCGATGGAGTTCCTCGCCGGCTCCGCCGATCTCACCGGCTCCAACAACAACAAGGCGAAAGCCGCGACCGCGTTCTCGGCCAAGACGCCGAAGGGTCGTTTCGTCCACTACGGCATCCGCGAGCACGGCATGGCCGCCGCCATGAACGGCATCTTCCTGCATGGCGGCTTCGCGCCGAACGGCGCGACCTTCATGGTGTTCACGGACTATGCACGGCCCGCGATGCGGCTCGCCGCGCTGATGGAAGCCGGCGTCGTCTACGTCATGACCCATGATTCGATCGGTCTCGGCGAGGACGGACCGACGCATCAGCCGGTCGAGCATCTCGCGGCGCTTCGCTCGATTCCGAACATGCGCGTGTTCCGCCCGTGTGACGCCGTCGAAGTGACGGAGTGCTGGGAACTGGCGCTCAACCGCACCGACGGTCCGACCGTGCTGGCGCTGACCCGTCAGAACCTGCCGCAGCTCCGCACCACAGCGCCCAACGACAACCCCTGCGCGCACGGCGCCTATGAACTGGTCGCTGCACAGGGCGACGCCAAGGTGTCGTTGTTCGCCTCCGGCTCCGAGGTCGAGATCGCCGTCGCCGCCCAGAAGCAGCTCGCCGAGCGCGGCATCCCGTCGCGGGTGGTTTCGGTGCCCTCGCTCGAACTGCTGCTGCAGCAGCCGGCAGACCGGCAGAAGGCCATCATCGGCAGTGCGCCGGTCAAGATCGCCATCGAGGCCGCCGTCCGCTGGGGCTGGGATGCTGTGATCGGCCAGGATGGTGAATTCGTGGGCATGCACGGGTTCGGCGCCAGCGCCCCCGCCAAGGAGCTTTACAAGCACTTCGGAATTACCGCCGAGGCTGCGGTTAACGCTGCCCTGAAGCGCGTCTAGTGCCCGTTTCCGAAGTTCGCACGGCCTTCGCCGAGCCACCGATGCGAACTTCGGAAATGAATGGGCACTAGACGATTAACTACTTTTGGGAGCGCGGCTTATCGATTTGAAGTTCCTGACGGTGCCCGCGGCAACCATTGCAGGAACTTCAAATCGGCAGCGCTCCGGTGACGGTTGAGATTGCCAAGAAAAGGGGCTACCTAACCCTCATCTTGACCGTTCCCGCCCGGCCGAACCGGGCGTTCCGCCGTAAGCCCCTCGTGGAACGTTTCCGCGGGGTGGGCGCCAGCTATCAGAGGAGTGAAACAGCATGGCAATCCGGGTCGCGATCAACGGATTTGGCCGCATC
>JAQSDT010000408.1 GCA_029946075.1 bacterium
CCGGCGCGGCTGTTCGAGTTCTGAGGTGACGCGAATGATGGACCGCCTGCGAACCATTTTGAACCGACGTCGCGTTGTCGCAGCGTCGCTGGCACTGGCGGCATTGTTGCTGACGCCGCAAACCGCCAGCGCGCAAAACTATCCGAACCGGCCGGTGCGGCTGATCCTGCCGTTCGGGGCAGGCGGGGTTGCCGACGTCACCGCGCGGCTCGTCACCGAAAAGCTCGGCGAAAAGCTCGGCCAGCGGTTTGTGATCGAGAACATGCCGGGCGCTGGCGGCATCACCGCCGCGCGGGCCGTGCTGTCGTCTCCCGCCGACGGCTATACGCTGGCGCTGCTCAGCAACGGCACCGCCATCTCGGTGTCGCTGTTCAAGAACCTGAACTTCAATCCGGTGACCGATTTCGTGCCGGTGTCCAGCATGGGCTATTTCGATTTCATCCTGGTCACCCGGAGCGGATCGCCATACCCCACGCTGGCCGAATTCATCAAGGCGGCGAAGGAGAAGCCGGGCGCGCTCAATGTCGGCACCATCAATGTCGGCTCGACGCAAAACCTCTCCGCGCAATTATTCAAATCGACGGCCGGCGTCGACGTCACCATCGTCCCGTTCCGCAGTTCGCCCGAGGTGCTGATCGCGCTGCTGCGCGGCGACATCCAGATGGGTATCGAGAACTATACCGCCGTGCAGTCGAACATTACGGACAAGGCGGTAATCCCCGTAGCGTCGTCCGGACCGGTGCGCACCAGCTTCCTGCCCGACGTGCCGACCGCCAGGGAAGCCGGCGGCGGCGATTTCGAGGCGCGGTCGTGGAACGCGATCTTCGCGCCAAAGGGCACACCGCCCGAAGTGATCGCCACACTCAACGCCGCGCTGCGCGAGGTGCTCGATGCGCCCGATCTGAAGAAGCGCGCGCTCGATCTCGGCATCGAGGCCAGGGCCAGTTCGCCCGAGGAAATCCTGGCGCGGCTGAAAAGCGACATCGACAAATGGGCCGCGGTGATCGACCGCGCAGGCATACCCAGGCAATAGGGAGAAACGCATGAGCAATGGCAAGACGGGGCTGGTGGTCACGGCCCATCCGGGCGATTTCGTCTGGCGCGCGGGCGGCGCGATCGCGCTGCACGTCAAGAAAGGCTACCGCGTCAAGATTGCCTGTCTCTCGTTCGGCGAGCGCGGCGAGAGCCAGTTCGCCTGGAAAGAGGCCGGCGCGACCATGGAGAAGGTCAAGGCCGGCCGCCGCGACGAGGCGCAACGCGCCGCCGACATGCTGGGCGCCGAAATCGAATTCTTCGACGCCGGCGACTATCCGCTGCGGCTGAACGAAGCGCATTTCGACCGCATGGTCGATATCTACCGCGAACTCAATCCGTCCTTCGTGCTGACGCATGCGCTGGAGGATCCCTATAATTTCGACCATCCGAACGCCGCGCATTTTGCGCAGGAGACCCGCATCGTTGCGCAGGCGATGGGCCACAAGCCCGGCGCCCAATACACCTATTCGGCACCGCCGGTGTTCCTGTTCGAGCCGCACCAGCCCGAAATGTGCAACTTCAAGCCGCAGGTGATCCTCAACATCGACGAGGTCTGGGACATCAAGCGCAAGACGTTTGAAATCCTCGCCGCGCAAAAGCACCTGTGGGCCTACTACGAACGGGTCGCGCTGCAGCGGGGCGTGCAGGGCGGCCGCAACACCGGCAAGCCGATGACCTATGGCGAGGCCTATCAGCGGCTGTTCCCGATGGCGATGGAGGAGCTGGCATGAAGAATGTCGTTGTCAGGAACGTCAGGCGTACCGATGCGGGCCTTGTCACGCGCCTCGGCGCACTCGGCGTCGCGACCGCGCACGAGGCCTATGGCCGCTTCGGCCTGATGAAGCCCTATCTGCGGCCGGTGTGGTCCGGCGCCGAGGCGGCGGGAACGGCGGTCACGGTGCTGGCGCAGCCCGGTGACAACTGGATGATCCATGTCGCCGTCGAACAGTGCCAGCCCGGCGATATCCTGGTGGTCGGATGCACCACCGATAACACCGATGGCATGTTCGGCGATCTCCTGGCGACTTCGCTGATGGCGCGCGGTGTGAGGGGCCTTGTGATCGATGCCGGCGTGCGCGATGCCAAGTCCCTTCGTGAGATGGGTTTCCCGGTATGGTCGAAGGCGATCTCGGCCAAGGGAACCGTCAAGGCGACGCTCGGCGCCGTCAATGTTCCCGTGGTCTGCGCCGGCGTCAACGTCATGCCCGGCGATACCATCGTGGCCGATGACGACGGCGTCGTCGTGATCGGTCGCAAGGACGCTGCCGACGTGGTCACGAAGGGCGAAAAACGCGTCGCCGACGAGGACGGCAAGCGCAAGCAGCTTGCTGCCGGCGTGCTTGGCCTCGACATGTACGGGATGCGCGAGCCGCTGGCGAAAGCCGGCCTCGTCTATGTCGACGGTCCGGAGGACGTTTGACGTGGTCATGCGTTTGCGCACGCTGCTCGGCGACCATCCCGGCACTCTGGCGCTAAAGAATGGCGCGATCAAATCCGATCTGGTCGAATTCGATTTCGCGCAGTACTCGCCGACCAACAAGGGTTTCAAGCCCATGGTCCGCGAGCAGGCGTTCGACATCTCGGAGATGGCCATCGTCACCTACCTGATGGCAAAATCCTTCGGCAAGCCGATGGTGCTGCTGCCGGATGTCGTGCTGGCGCGGTTCCAGCACGCGCTTGCTCTTTACAATGCCATGAAGGGCGCGCTGAAACCCGCCGACCTCAACGGCAAGCGCGTCGGCATCCGCTCCTTCACCACCACGACCGGCGCATGGCTGCGCGGCATCCTCGCCAACGACCATGGCGTCGATCTCGACTCGATCGACTGGGTGACGTTCGAGGACGCGCATGTAGCCGAATTCAAGGACGGGACCAAGCGCGCTGCGTCGGGCAAGCAGGTGGTGCAGATGCTGATCGATGGCGAACTCGACGCCGTGCTCGGCGAGAAATCTGACCATCCGGACCTGAAACCGTTGTTCGGCGACGTCGCCGCTGAAGAGAAGTTGTGGTTTGCGCAGCACAAGGTGCTGCCGGTCAACCACATGGTTGTCGTAAGCAAGACGCTGTCCGAACAGCATCCCGATATCGTGTGCGAGGTTCACCGGATGCTGACCGAGTCCGCCGCAGCAGCGCCGTCGACGCAGCGGTTCAGTGCCGACGAAATGCGCCGGTCGCTAGAGCTGATCATCGGTTATTCAGCGCAACAGAAACTCATTCCGCGCGCGTACGCATTCGACGAATTGTTCGACGACGTCACGCGCGCGCTGTGACAAGGATATGGCCATGACCCCGGAGCCGATCTTCGATCTCGCCCATCTCGGCCACATGGAATTGCTGACGCCGAAACCCGACGAGAGCCTGAAGTTCTTCGTCGATGTCATGGGCATGACGGTCAGCGGACAAAAGGGCGAGTCGGTCTATCTGCGCGGCTGGGACGACTATGAGCGCTATTCGCTGAAGCTGACGGCGGCGAAGACCGCCGGCATGGAGCACATGGCGCTGCGTGCGCGCAGCCAGCAGGCGCTGGAGCGCCGCGTTGCCGCCCTGAAAGGTTCCGGCTTCGACATCGGCTGGGTCGACGGCGACATGGGGCAGGGGCCGACCTTTCGTTGCCGCGATCCCGACGGGCACATCGTCGAGCTCTATTACGAGACCGAATGGTACCAGGCGCCGCCGGAATTGAAGCCCGCGCTGAAGAACCAGGCGCAGCGTTTTCCCGCGCGCGGCGTCAATGTGCGCCGGCTCGACCACCTCAATTGCCTCGCGGTCGATATCAAGGCCAACCGGCTGTTCTTCGAGAATTATCTGGGCCTCCGCACCACCGAGCAGATCGTGCTGAA
>JAQSDT010000409.1 GCA_029946075.1 bacterium
ATGGATGGTCGCGAACGCCGCCTGCAATTGTTGATAGGCCGACGGCAGATTGATGGTGAGGAAGGCGATCAGCAGGATCCACAGCGTGCCATAGAGCACGAACGGCGGCCGCGTGTAGCTCAGGAACAGTCCGACGCCGAGTACGATGCCGGGCACGGCAACGGGCGCGGTGGCGAGAAAGCCGAGGATGCGGTGGCTGGCGATGACGCGCCGCGTCGTGACATAGGCGACGACGAGCGCCAGCACGGTGCCGATGGTCGCGGTCGCAGCCCCCAGGATCACCGTGTTCTTCAGGGCGAGTTTTGTCGACGACAATTCGGTGAACACGAACACGACGTTGTGCCAGGTTGCCGTCGACGGCGTCACCAGCGTGGTAGCGTTGGGCGAGAAGGCCGCGTTCAGCAGCGCGAAATACGGCAGGAACACCGGATTGAGCAGCATCAGCAGGCAGAACGCCAGCGCGGCCCAGCGCCATGCCCCCATCTCGATCGGGCGCGGCGCGCCGTATTTGCCGCCGACCACCGAATAGCCGCGGCGGCCGAGCAGGAATTTCTGGCCCTGCAGCAGCAGGATCGTCAGCACCAGCAACGGCACGGCGGCGGCCGCCGCGAGTTCGAGTTTCGGCGGATACTGGAACAGGCTCCAGATCTTCGTCGTCATGGTGTGAAAACCGGCCGGCAGCGCCAGGATCGCGGGCGATCCGAACAGCGTCATCGCCTGCAGGAAAGCGATCAGCGCGCCTGCGATCAGCGCCGGCAGCGCCAGCGGGATCGTGATGCGCCGCGCCGTGGTCCACGCCTTGCCGCCGAGAATGGCGGAGGCGTCTTCCAGTTCGCCGGGCATGTTGTCCAGCGCGTTCGCCACCAGCACGAATACGAACGGAAATGTGTAGCAGGTGATGACGAAGATCAGCCCGGTCAGCGAATAGATGTTGAACAGCGGATCTTCGGCGCCGGTGAGATGGCGATAGAGCTGGTTCAGCAAGCCGCTGTTCGGCGCCGCCAGCAGTTCCCAGGCCACCGCGCCCAGAAACGGCGGCGTCACGAACGAGGCCGTCACCAGCGCGCGGATGATCTGCCGTCCGGGCATGTCGGTGCGCGATACCAGCCAGCTGATCGGGGCGGCGACGATGCAGCAGATGGTGGCCGATGTCGTCGCGATGATCGCGGTCGTCAGCAGCGGGTCGAGAAAGTCAGGATCGGTGAACAGCGTCACGAAGTTCTGCAGCGTCGGATGCCGCGCCTTGTCGGTAAAGGCATAGAGCATCAGCCACGACATCGGCAGCACGATCAGCACGATCATGAAAGCGGCGAACAGCCAGAGCACCGGACGGGTCCAGTCGATGCGCGGGCGGGGGTTGGAGGTGGTGGTGATGGTCATTTGCTACATTTTCTGTCATTCCGGGGCGCGCGAAGCGCGAACCCGGAATCCATTTCTCCACTTTCCGTGTCGGCCAAATGGATTCCGGGCCTGCGCCTTGCGGCGCATCCCGGAATGACGATTGTGGGTGTGGAGTACATCCTCAAACCTTGAACAGCCGCGCATAGCGCGTCTTGATTTCTTCCGCCATTTTCTCGACGCCTGCGGCATCCTCCTTCATCAGCTTGATGTCGGAAATCTTCCGTCGTCCCGGTTTCGACTGCACCTGCGCATGAACCGAATATTGCGCCGTGTAGTCGGTGAAGAATTGCTGGGTCTCGCGGGTGTGCAGCCAGGCCTGGAACAGCCGCGCGGCGTTCGGATGTGGCGCGGACGCAAAGATCGCGGTAGGGCCTGATACGGTCGGCGATCCCTCGGTGGGGTAGATCGGCTCGACCGGTTGTCCGGCTTCCTTCAGCAGTACAACGCCGTATTCGTTGCCGTCAGCCATGATGGCGCGCTCGCCCAGCGACAGCTTCTTTGGCGGATCGGTGGACGACTGCACCTGCATCACGCGCTGCTTCGACAGCTTTTCCAGATAGTCCCAGCCGAGTTCGCGCACGATCTGGAAGGTCGCGGTCATGATGGTGCCGCTATAGGCCGGGTGGCCCTTGACCATCTTGCCGGCCCATTTGGGATCGAGCAGATCGGCAAAACTCTTCGGCGCGTCTTCGGGTTTCACCAGTTTCGTATTGTAGGCCATCGACGACAGATAGATTCGCGAGGTCGCGGACATGCCGTCGGGGTCGCGATATTCGGGCAGGAAGTGCTTCGCCATGTCCTCGGAGACGAACGGCGCCAACCATTTGTTTCGTTTCCAGCTGATGATGTGCGAGGCGTCGGAGGTGTTGATCACGTCGGCGGTCCTGATCCCTGACGCGAATTCCTGGTCGATCCGCTGAAACAGCCGCTCCGAACCGGAGCGCTCGATCTGCACGGAAATGCCGGGATACGCGGCCTCGAAGGCCTTGCCGAGCTTTTCGCCGACCGGCAGATCCATCGAGGAATACAGGATGACCTTGCCTTCCTTCTTCGCGGCTTCCACGAGCGCGGGCGTGATCGAAACCGGCTCAGGCGCCTGCGCGCGAACGGGTGAGGCGAAGACGGTGCTGGCCGCCAGAGCCGCAGCGCCTTGCAGGATGTCGCGCCTCGAAGGTTTTTGTCCTTTCATCGCGTCCTCCCGTTCCTGCTTCTCTTATCGCGCCAGCGCCCGGCAGCGTTCGGGCGGCAGCGTCAGCCAGACGTCGCTGCCTTTGGCGATATTGATTTCGGTCGGCGTGGTGGCGCGCAGCGTGGTGCCGTCCGCGACTTCCAGCATGTAGTCGCGCGCGGCACCAAGATAGACCTGGCGCGTGACGACGGCCTTGACGGCATTCGCCGGCGAAACCGGCGCCTGGGTCGACAGTTCGATGTCGTGCTGACGGATCGCGACCACGGCGCTCTGGCCTGCCGTCAGCGGCGCACCGACCGTCTGCAGCGTCGCGCCGGCATAGGACACATGGTTACCGTCCAGCGCGGTTCCGTTGATGACGTTGCTGGCGCCGATGAAGCGTGCGACGAACTCGGATTCGGGCCGCGCGTAAATATCCTCGGGCGTGCCGAGCTGGTCGATCCGGCCGCCGTTCATGACCGCGATCAGGTCGGCCGTGGTCATCGCTTCCGACTGGTCGTGCGTGACATAAACCGTGGTGTAGCGATATTCGTCATGCAGGCGGCGAATTTCGAACCGCATTTCCTCGCGCAGATTGGCATCGAGGTTCGATAAGGGTTCATCGAGCAGCAGCGTTTCGGGCTCGACGATCAGTGCGCGCGCCAGCGCCACGCGCTGCTGCTGGCCGCCGGAGAGTTCACCGGGGTAACGCTGCGCCAGTGCTTCGAGCTTGGTAGTGGCAAGGATTTTCGCGAGTTTCTTCGCGATGGTGTCGCGGTCCATTTTGCGCAGGCGCAGGCCGTAGACGATGTTCTCGGTCACGGTCATGTGCGGCCACAGCGCGTAGCTCTGAAAAATCATCGACATGCTGCGCTGCTCGGGCGGCAGCGTGCGGGCCTTCGACGACACCAGCCGTTCGCCGACATGGATCTCGCCGTCGGAGGGTTCCAGAAAACCGGCGATCAGCCGCAGCGTGGTGGTCTTGCCGCAGCCGGACGGGCCGAGCAGGCAGACCAGTTGCCCGTGATCGATCCGCAGCGAGACGTTATCGACCACGGCCAGCGCGCCAAATCGCTTGGTCAGGCCGCGCAATTCAACGGACGCCAATTCGCCTCACTCCCACTCATCATTCGTTCGTGCACGGATCAGCGCCCGGCTTGGTATGCCAGTATAAGCACGAAGGTGAGGGTGCGGGAAGGCGTAGGATGGGTGGAGATGTAGGATGGGTGGAGCGCAGCGATACCCATCAATGCCGGTGTTTGTGACGATGGGTATCGCTGCGCTCCACCCATCCTACCGGT
>JAQSDT010000410.1 GCA_029946075.1 bacterium
GCGCGATCGCGGTCGGTCCGGTCCACGTCAACTATGGCGACCTCACGGCCACCCTAAAGAACGGTGTCTTCAAGATCTCCAAGCTTACCGGGCAGTTTTATAGCGGCGCGGTCGACTTCACCGGCACCGTCGATGCCTCCAAGGCGACCCTGGCGCTCGATCTCGCCGGCAGCCTGCAAGGCATCTATGTCGGCGAGATGCTGCGCGGCACGGCCGGCACCAACACTTTCGGCAACGACCAGATCACGTTGGCGGTGGACGGCAAGATCAACGTCATGAACATCGCGCTCAAGGGCAACGGCAACTCGCCGGAGGCGATCCGCAATTCCCTGGTCGGCAGCGGGCAGGTGAGCGGCTATCTCTATCCTTCGGTGGTCAAGGGCTCGCTCTCCTTCGTTTCCTTCGCCGCCGGCGTTGCCAGCATCTTCAGCAGCGAGATGGGTTTCAACTCGGCCGTGCTGGATGCCTTCATCAATCGCCAGAGCGCGATCTCGGGCCAGTTTCAGCTTGCCGAGGGAACGCTCACCCTGCAGGACCAAAAGGTGCAGGGCCAAAACGCCGTGGCCCTCATCACCAGCCACACCAGCCTGACGGCGGCGACCACCGACACGTCGATTGGCCTAGATGTCGGCAAGACCGGGTCGGTGGATTTCGTCATGACGGTGAAGGGGCCCGTGGCCGCGCCCGCCCTGACGGCAGGCCGCCCACTCCGGCGTTGACAGGCGAGTCAGCGAGAACGCCGGTACCGCACCGCAAATACGGAGCCTTCGGCGCCCATTCGTGACGGCTTCCGATGGAAAATGAGCCGACTACGGGACCAAGGGCCGGGCCAATCATTGGGGACTTGGTCAGACCTTCCCTAGGTGTCTTTCTCCGACCCGACTGCGTCGGTAGCGGCGAGCATTCTGGTCATCTCTTTGACGATTATGTTGTTATCGTAGGGTTTGGAAAAAAAGCTCGATCCGCTGGGAAGACCACTCTCTTGCTGGATCGCTCTGCCGGACGCTACGATCAATTGTATTGGGGGCCACCGGTTCCGGATATAGTGCGCGAGCTTAAGCCCGTCGATGGTGCCGGGCATTTGAACATCAGTGAACACCAGGCGAATGTCCGCCCGTGCTTCCAGGATGGCGATGGCTTCGTCGGCGTTCGCGGCCCCAACGCCTTCGAAACCAGCGATCCTGACGAGGTCCAGGGCATTCATCAGGATAAGAGGGCTGTCTTCGATCACCAGGACAACTGCGGCGCTCAATGACATGGTTCCCTCGACGGGTACGGCACGTACAAAGGGCTTGATCACAAACGTAGCGGGCTCAGCTGTGTGCATCTGAGCCGCCGAACAGCTTCTTGCCGATAGACTTCGCAAAGTCGAATAAGCCGCTCAAGTGACCCTCGTCGAGTTGTCGTTCGGAGCTGTTGAATCAAGCTCTTGATAGAATGCAACGGAACCTGGCCACAATAGTTGCGCAGGACTCAGGCTTGAATGCATCCTGCGATCGGAACAGGACACGCTGCTGGGTGCCGATGGTGCGCATGTGAATCAGCATCGAACTGGGACCCTGGCCTACATTGTCGTAGGGATTTGATTGATCTTGGCAATTCGCTACCGGGGAGGGACCGATCGGCGCCGATCAGAACCCTTGTGGAAATGAAGTTCCATGCACCTTTTAATGACTTATTGGCGCTTCCGCCCGGTGTCTCAGTTCGGTCCTGAAACACCCCTGAACTGCCAGCCAGCCTCGTCCCGGCGGTGCTTGTGGAATCCGCCCCTAGCGGCTAGGGCTTCAGCATGTGCCCTTCCAATGATTGCAGTGCGCCGGTCGTCGAGGCCGCCCCAGCGTGCATTACCCCCGATCTCACCCTGCGTTCGCTGCGCCAACGTATCCGCCAGCAGGAGATTCTCGCCGAACTAGGCGTGACCGCCCTGCAAGGCGCCGGCTTAGACAAGCTCCTGGCCGAGACGGCCCGCCTCACCGCTGAAGCGCTGCGGGCCGAGTTCTGCAAGGTGCTGGAACACATCCCCTCCGAGAACCGACTTCTGGTCCGCGCCGGCGTCGGCTGGGACGAGGGCATCGTGGGCAAGGCCAGCATCGGCGCCGACCTCGCCTCGCCGGCGGGATTTGCCCTCCGTACTGGCAAGCCGGTGATTTCCAACCACCTCGAGAACGAGGAGCGGTTTCGCACGCCCGAGATCCTGGCCCAGCACGGCATCCACCGGGCGATGAACGTCATCTTGCAGGGCGACGGCCGACCGTTCGGCGTGCTTGAGGTCGACAGTCGCTCGGAGGACGAGTTCGTCGAGCACGACCTCGCCTTCCTGCAGGGCGCCGCCAACATCCTCGGCATGGCGATCGAGCGCGAGCGCCACGGCCGCAACCTGGAGGCGGCGCTGGAACGCCACCACGTCCTCCTGCAGGAGATGAGCCACCGGGTGAAGAACAGCCTGATGATCGTCACCAGCGTGCTGCAGCTTCAGGCGCGTGACATTGGCGATCCGGTCCTCACGGCCCATCTGGAAGAGGCGGCGCACCGCGTGTCGGCCGTGGCCCGCGCCCACGATCAGCTTTTCCAGGGCTCCGATATCGAGCGGATAGATCTTGGCAGGTATATTGAAGGCATCTGCAAGGACTTCGACGACAGCGTGGCCCACTGCATCATTCGGACCGAGGTCCAGTACGAGATCGAGATTTCCGCCGACCGCGCCATCTCGGCGGCACTGATCGTCAACGAGCTGATCGCCAACGCGGCAAAGCATGCCTACCGGGGCAAGCAGGGCGGAACGATCCGGGTCACCACTGCCGGGGCGGGAGACGACAAGGTCTCGATTTCCGTGCGCGACGAAGGCGCGGGACTGGCGCCGGGCTTCGACCTGGAAAGGTCAAAGGGGCTCGGCATGCGGATCATCACCTCGTTCGTGAAGCAGTTGAACGGCACGATCGAGGTTCGCCAGCACAATCCGGGATCCGAGTTCGTCGTCATCTTGCCGATCTGTCTGGCGCACAACTAGGCCTCACCGTCTGGGCGGCACGAGGGCTTTGCGCGCCCAGTTGCGTTGTGTACGGGGTCTGGAATCCCTTGAAGCTCCTTCGTGATGGGTATCGCCTCCGACCACGCACGCCTACCGCACAAGTGTTGATAGCCATTCTCACTGCGAACTCGGTGCAACATCCCAAGCGGGCAGCGGCTATCACGAATCGTTGATGGAACGGCTGACGATACTCCACGTATTAGACGTCGCCGCCTTCATGGTCGGGACAAGTAGTGGGAGCTGATGAAGCGCGGATTAGTGTTTGTCGCAGTGGTCGCCATCATAACTGGTGTCGCAAGCGCGCATTTGCTGAGAGCGTCCCCTGAACCACGCAGGGCGTTCTCGCGAATTGAGCCCAGGGCGCAACCCACGTCGTCTCCGTTGCCAATTGCTGCCTCAGAGCGCGCTCCCGCGGTGGAAACGCGCCGCCAACCTGTTCCGATCCTCGTGGCCACCCGACTGTCAATCGCTCCTCAGTCCGTCAATCCCGATGCTTCCCTGCCGAATGATGCAGATCTGGGCAAGATGACGGAGGCAGTTGCTAAGGTGGCCATTGAGGCTGCGTGCCCGAGCGCTACGAGGGGCGACCGAGGTGACTTTGAGCGTCGATTTGACAGGCAACGTTTCAGTAGACTGACGCCTAATCGACGACGTGGAGGGATATATTTATGAAAATTGTTCGTGCGCTTCTCTTATCGTCGCTCTGTGTCGGCCTCATGTCTCCAGCGTGGGCCGATAACGACAAGAAGTCTTCTGGTGGACTGATTAGACTTTGAGTACCGTGAACTTCAGAGTCGGGACAATAGCGTTCGCACGGTTTCAAGGGTTCATCTTGGGAA
>JAQSDT010000411.1 GCA_029946075.1 bacterium
CAACATGGCGCTCGCCACGGACAGTAATCCCGGCAGTTCGCCGCTGACCTCGCTGCTGCTCGCGATGAACATGGGCGCGACGCTGTTCCGCATGACGGTGGCCGAATGCGTCGCGGGCGCGACGCGGGAGGCGGCACGCGCGCTCGGCATTCTCGGCGACGCCGGCACGCTGGAAGCCGGCAAATATTGCGATCTGGCGATCTGGGATATCGAGCGGCCGGCCGAGCTCGTCTACCGCATCGGCTTCAATCCGCTGTATCGGCGGGTGTGGAGAGGGCAGTGAGCGCCCCGGTCGCATCCATTGTGGTTTCGCCGGGTCGGGTCGGCCTCGACGATCTGGCGCGGGTGCTTGCCGGTGCGCCTGTCGTACTCGACCCGTCATTCTGGCCGCGGGTCGATGCCGCTTCGGCCATCGTGGCCTCGGCCGCACGCGGGAACGATCCCGTCTACGGCATCAACACCGGATTTGGAAAACTGGCATCGAAGCGGATTGCCGCCGACCAGACCGCGCTGCTGCAGCGTAACCTGATCGTTTCTCATTGCTGCGGCGTCGGACCGGTAACGCCGGAGCCGATCGTCCGCCTGATGATGGCGCTGAAGATCATCTCGCTCGGCCGCGGGGCGTCCGGCGTGCGGCGCGAAGTCATCGAGCTGCTGCAAGCCATGCTGGCACGCGGCATCTGCCCGCTGGTGCCGCAGCAGGGGTCGGTCGGCGCCTCCGGCGATCTTGCGCCGCTGGCGCATATGACGGCGGCGATGATCGGTGAGGGGCAGGCCTGTGTCGGCGGGAAAACGATGCCGGCGCGTGAGGCGCTGGCCGCAGCCGGCCTTGCGCCGCTGACGCTGGGGCCGAAGGAAGGACTTGCCCTGATCAACGGCACGCAGTTCTCGACCGCCTATGCGATTACGGGCCTGCTGCGTGCGCATAATCTGCTGACGACCTCGCTGGTCACCGGCGCATTGTCGGTCGATGCCGCCATGGCTTCCACGGCGCCATTCCGGCCGGAGATCCAGGCGCTGCGTGGCCACGCCGGTCAGATCGCGGTTGCGAGCGCGCTGACGGCGCTGATCGACGGCAGCGACATCAGGCAATCGCACCTCGAAGGCGACGAGCGCGTGCAGGATCCTTACTGCCTGCGCTGCCAGCCGCAGGTGGCCGGTGCCGCACTCGATCTCCTGGTGCAGGCCGCCGGTGTGTTGACGCGCGAAGCCAACGCCGTGACCGACAACCCGCTGGTGCTGGTCGAGACCGGCGAGATCATCTCGGGCGGCAATTTCCACGCCGAGCCGGTGGCCTTCGCCGCCGACCAGATGGCGCTCGCGATTTCGGAGACCGGCGCGATCAGCGAGCGGCGCATCGCGACGTTGGTCGACCCCGCGCTGAATTTCGGTCTGCCGCCGTTCCTCACGCCCGAGCCCGGTATCAATTCCGGTTTCATGATCGCCGAGGTCACGGCGGCGGCGCTCTACGCCGAGAACAAGCAGCGTGCTGCGCCGTGCTCGATCGATTCGACGCCGACAAGCGCCAACCAGGAAGATCATGTCTCGATGGCCGCGCATGCCGCGCGGCGGCTGTCGGACATGGCCGACAATCTTGCCGCCATCCTCGGCATTGAGCTGCTCGTTGCCGCTCAGGGCATCCAGCTTCGCCTGCCGCATCTGACCAGTCCCGCGCTTGCCGCGGTCATCGCCCTGTTGCGCGAAGAAGTGCCGGCGCTCGGCGCCGACCGCTACATGGCCGGCGATATCGCCAGGGCAAGCGCGCTGGTCGAGGCCGGCGCCTTGCCGGCCGCCGCCTCCGCCGTGCTCACGCAAAATCCGTTTCCGATGCTTGCCTGAAAGGCCACGACCATGAACCGCCGATTGGATAACGAACGCATCATCCGCGCTCCCCGCGGCAGCGAAATCAGCGCCAGGAGCTGGTTGACGGAAGCGCCGCTGCGGATGCTGATGAACAATCTCGATCCCGATGTCGCCGAGCGGCCGAGCGAGCTCGTCGTCTATGGCGGGATCGGACGCGCCGCGCGCGACTGGGACAGTTTCGATCGCATCGTCACCTCGCTGCGCCAGCTCGAGGGCGACCAGACCCTGCTCGTTCAGTCAGGCAAGCCGGTCGGTGTATTCCGCACCCATGCCGATGCGCCGCGGGTGTTGATTGCGAACTCGAACATCGTACCGCATTGGGCGACGCTCGATCACTTCAACAAGCTCGACAAGCTCGGGCTGATGATGTTCGGCCAGATGACGGCAGGGTCCTGGATCTATATCGGCAGCCAGGGCATCGTGCAGGGCACTTACGAAACCTTTGTCGAGGTGGGTCGGCGTCACTACGGCGGCAGCCTTGCCGGCAAATGGATCCTGACCGCGGGCCTCGGCGGCATGGGCGGCGCGCAGCCGCTCGCCGCCACCATGGCCGGTGCCTCGATGCTTGCGATCGAATGCCAGCCGAGTCGCATCGAAATGCGGCTGCGCACCGGTTACCTCGACCAGCAGGCCGGCACGCTCGACGAGGCGCTGGAGCTGATGGCGCGGGCGACACAGAGCAAGGAGCCGGTTTCGGTCGGACTGCTCGGCAATGCCGCCGACATTTTCCCCGAGCTGGTGCGCCGCGGCGTCAGGCCCGACGTCGTCACCGACCAGACCAGCGCGCACGATCCGATCAACGGCTATCTGCCGCGCGGCTGGACGCTGGCGCAATGGGAAGAGAAACGAAAAGACGATCCCAAGGCGGTGGAGACGGCGTCGAAAACCTCCATGGTCGATCACGTCAAGGCGATGCTCGATTTCCACGCGCAAGGGATTCCCACGCTCGACTATGGCAACAACATCCGCCAGATGGCCAAGGACATGGGCCTCGCCAACGCGTTCGATTTCCCCGGCTTCGTTCCCGCCTATATCCGTCCGTTGTTCTGCCGCGGCGTCGGCCCGTTTCGCTGGGCGGCGCTGTCGGGCGATCCCGAAGACATTTTCCGCACGGACGCGCGGGTCAAGGAACTGATGCCCGACGACAAGCATCTGCATAACTGGCTCGACATGGCGAAATCGCGCATCAAGTTCCAGGGTTTGCCGGCGCGGATTTGCTGGGTAGGCCTTGGCGATCGCCATCGGCTGGGTCTTGCGTTCAACGAAATGGTGGCGCGCGGAGAATTGAAGGCGCCGATCGTGATCGGGCGCGATCATCTCGACAGCGGCTCGGTGGCAAGCCCGAATCGCGAGACCGAGGCGATGCGCGATGGTTCCGATGCCGTGTCGGACTGGCCGCTGCTCAATGCGCTGCTCAATTGCGCCAGCGGCGCCACCTGGGTTTCGCTGCATCACGGCGGCGGCGTAGGTATCGGATATTCCCAGCACGCCGGCATGGTGATCGTTGCCGATGGAACGGCGGATGCTGCGCGCCGTATCGGGCGGGTGCTGTGGAACGACCCGGCGACGGGGGTCATGCGTCATGCCGATGCGGGCTATGAGACCGCGATCGAATGCGCGCGCACCAACGGACTCAATCTGCCCGGTCTGGCGTCGTAGCGCGGAGATTTCAGCAGGCAGCGTTTCCCGCCAGCCTGCAATCGCTGAGGGCCTGCATGGACATGTGCTGTATCGGCAGCAATCCGCTCGATCAGGCGCGGGAAACGGCCGATATCGCCGAATCCGTCGCCGCGGGCTTCCCCGGGATCGCGGCCCCGATCGCGCGCAGGCCGCCGAAAGGCGCGGCTGGCGGGTTAACGGCGTGCCCGGCGGGTTAACCTTCGAAGTTCCTCGCCTGCCGCCGTGATTGCTTTGCGAAGCCGTTGCGACTAAGAAGCTTTTTTCAACGGGAAGACCGGCGATGGCCCACAATTTCGCAATCAATGACGATGTCCAT
>JAQSDT010000412.1 GCA_029946075.1 bacterium
CTCGCGGTGCGCGAACTCCCAGGTCCAAATCGTGTCGCACAGGAGATACAGCACATAGGTGGAATTCTCGGTGTATTTCAGCACCGTTCCGATCAGCGCGACGAAGATCGCAGCCGCAGCCGCAATGCTGAAGATATCGGGAACGCCGATCGCATTCAGCCCCTTCTCGAACACATAGGCGATGCCGGCGCAGCAGATCGCCTCCAGCAGCAACAGCAGGTGCGGGTAGGTGATGAAGGTCGCAAACCGCCAGTTGGCGCGGCCGAACCGGCCGATGGTGCCGGCGAACACCAGGCGCCAGTAGATCCACACCGCGCTGAACACCGTGCGCCAGATCGGCGAGGCCAGATCCTGCTGGATGAAATCCTCAAAGCGCAGGAAGTCGTAATCGGTGCGCGTCTGCCAGTCGTCCGCTTTGGTCTCGATCGACCAGGATGCGATCTCGTCGTCGGCAGCGACCTTGGGCCGGCTGATTGTGGCGCTGAGCTGATAGAGCCGGCCGAACTTGCGCAGCTCGGTCCGGAACATGCGGTAGTATTGCGCGAGCCCGCGCGGATCGTAGCCCTGAATATAGATGATATGGCGATGCTGAACGCGCAACGAACGGTCCCCGGTCTCGGCCGGACTATATCAGGCTGCGCGGGGCGCGAAGAACTAATTCAGTCGACCGATACCACCTCGCAGGCGGCAAGGGGTACTGAAATTAGCCTGACATTTCCGATTGTTGTGCCGGACCCCGGAGATCGGTTCGCCAGGCTTGCGGACTACTGGACGTCGAGCGGCTCGGTGCCGGTGACCTTGCCGCTGGCATCGGTCGTGATCTTGTCGACGCGGGCTTCCGCCTGCCGCAGCAGTTCCTCGCAGCGGCGCTTGAGTGCCTCGCCGCGCTCGTAGATCGCGACCGATTCCTCCAGCGGCACCTTGCCGTCCTCGAGCCGTTTCACGATCGATTCGAGTTCCTCGATCGCGCGCTCGAAGGTGAGTTTCTTGACGTCCGCCTGAGTATTTTCGGCCATATCGGGTTCCAGATTGCGCCGCTGTCGGAGCGCAGAATCAAGCAATTTCATTGGGGCGTATTGTGGCGGGGATTTACCCGGCCATCAATGCGGTGACGTGCGCCGCTACCGATTCTTTCAGCCCCTGCAGGTCGTAGCCGCCCTCCAGCACCGAGACGACGCGCCCCTCGGCGCTGGTTTCGGCGACGTCCATCAGCTTGCGCGTGACCCAGCCGAAATCCTCGGCCTTCACGTTCAGCGAGGCGAGCGGATCGCGGAAATGCGCGTCGAAGCCGGCGGAGATGATGACGAGCTCGGGCGAGAATTTATTGAGCTGCGGCACGATCAGGTTCTCGAACGCCGCGCGGAATTTGGCGCTGCCGTCTTCGGAGGCGAGCGGCGCGTTGACGATGGTGTCGTGCTCGCCGCGTTCGCCGCTGGCGCCGGTGCCGGGAAACAGCGGCATCTGGTGCGTCGAGCAATACATCACGGTCGGATCGGCCCAGAAGATGTCCTGCGTGCCGTTGCCGTGATGAACGTCGAAATCGACGATGGCGACGCGGCCGATGCCGTGGGTGCGCTGGGCATGGCGCGCGGCGATCGCGACATTGTCGAAGAAGCAGAAGCCCATCGGCTTGGAGATCTCGGCGTGATGGCCGGGCGGGCGAACCGCGACGAACGCGTTGCGGTGCTTTCCGGTCACGACGGCATCGGTCGCCGCGACCGCGCCGCCGACGCCGCGCATCACCGCTTCCCAGGTGCCCGGCGACATCGAGGTGTCGCCGTCGATATAGATCAGCCCGCTGGTCGGTGCGATGTGCCGGAGCTCGCCGACATAATGCTCGCCATGGCACAGCGTGACCGAATCCAGATTGCCTTCCGGCGCCTCGCCGCGCACCAGCGGCTTGAAGCGATCCTCACCCAGCACTTCGGCGACCGCGCGCAGCCGGTCGGGGCGTTCGGGGTGTCCTGGCGGTGTCAGATGGTCGAGGCAGGCGGTATGGCTCAGGAGGAGGGTCATGCAATTTCCTGGTATACGAAGGCCGCAATCTAAAGCGTTTTCGAGCGAAGTGGAAACCGGTTCGCGTGAAGAAAGCGCGTCAAAACAAGAATCTAGATCCCGGTTCTGACCCAGTCAGAACCGGGATCCAGGCGTTCGGCGGCTGATCGGGAAGGGCAATGGCCTGGTTTTGGTTGTTGGTCAGTTGATCCTGACGATACGATCCGCAGCCCCAGGGCTGATCGGGCTGCTGGCCTGGAAATAGGCGTTCAGCGCGTCGATGTCGTAGATCCCGGTTTGCGGCGCCGTCCCCTCGGTCAGCACGTTGAAGCCGTCGCCGCCAACGAACAGGAAGCTGTTGACGGTGACGCGATAGTTCGCGGCAGGATCGATCGGCTGTCCGTTCAGCGACATCCGCCCGGCGATCACGCGCTCGCCGTCGGCGCGCGCGGCGTCCCACGCATAGCCGAAGCCTTTGGAGACCTGCAGGATCCGCGGCCGCTTCGGATCGCGCCATTGCAGCTCCAGCACGTCCTTGATCTGCTTTCCCGTCAGCGTCAGCGTCACCAGCTGGTTGCGGAACGGCTGGCTGGCGAACAGATCGGCATAGGTTACCGCGCCGGTTTCCCGGTGGGTGATGTCGGTGCGGACGCCGCCGGGATTGGTGAGGGCGATCTGTGCGCCGCCATTGGCGACAGCGCTGGTTGCGGCAAGCTGCGCGTCCGCGATGATGTCGCCGAGCGGACTCTCGCCGGCATTGTTGGGGACGCGCGACAGCGTCGCCGTCACCGCGCCCGCCGGACGGTTGGCGATCGGCGCGGCCAGTTTGTCGTAGGATTCGATCAACGCGGTTTGCGCAGGGTCCTTGCCGAGCTCGGCCGACTTGACGATGGTGTTCTCGGCCTTCGCGCTGACGACGTCACGCGTGCTGCGGTCGAGCTTGAGGTCGATCGCGGTCACGAGCGTGCCGTATTTGTCGCCTGACGTGACCAGTCGCCCGTCGATCTCGCAGACATAGGCGCGGTGGGTATGGCCGGAGACCACGACATCGACCGCGCGGTCGAATTTTTTCACGATCTCGACGATGGGTCCGGAAATGCCGGGGCATTCGTTGTAACCGCCGGTCGGCAGTCCGCCTTCGTGGATCAGGACGACGATGGCCTCGACGCCCTTCGCCTTCAGCTCCGGCACCAGCGCGTTGACGGTTTCGGCCTCGTCGCGGAATTCGAGGCTGGCGACGCCGGTCGGCGATACCATTCCCGGCGTGCCCTTCAGCGTCAGCCCGATGAAGGCGACGGGGATGCCGTCGAACTCCCTGATGTCATAGGCGGGCAGCACCGTCCTGCCGGTGCTCTTTTCGAACGTGCTGGCGGCGAGGTAACGGAATTTCGCGCCGGTGAAGGGGTGCGGACCCTGGCACTTGTCGATGGGGTGGCAGCCGCCGTTCTGCATCCGCAGCAACTCGTCCTTGCCCTCGTCGAACTCGTGATTGCCGACGGCTGAAATATCCAGCCCCATCATCGACAGCGCCTCGATGCTGGGCTCGTCATGGAACATCGCCGACAGGAACGGGCTGGCGCCGATCAGATCGCCGGCGGCAACGAAGACATGGTTTTTGTGTCCTTCGCGAAGCCGGCCGACCAGCGTCGCCATATGCTCAGCGCCGCCGGCTGCGACCGTCGTCTTTTTCGTCTTGTCCTCGGGATCGGGAATTTCGATGCCGCCCGGCGGCGGCCGCAAATAGCCGTGGAAATCGTTGATTGCGAGAATACGCAGCTCAACCGGCGCCGCGGTCTGGGCGTGAGAGGCGGCAGGGGTGGCAAGGATGGCGAGGGCAGCGAAGATTGGAAGCAGGG
>JAQSDT010000413.1 GCA_029946075.1 bacterium
TCTCGATCTTCCCGATCGACACACCGGAACGTGACCAGCTGCTGAGCTACGCCAAGCTCGCGATGTACCGCGGCAAGAGCAAGCAGCGCGGCCTGATCTGCCGCTACCACCGCGAGATGGACGACAGCGCCCGTGCCCGCCGTTCGCTGGCGCGCGACCTGCAGCATGCCGCCGAGCGCGGCGAGCTCGAGCTGCACTACCAGTTGCAGACCACGCTGCATGACGGAAGGATCTGCGGCGCCGAAGCCCTGATGCGCTGGCGTCACCCCAAGCGCGGCATGATCTCGCCGGCCGAATTCATCCCGCTGGCGGAGGAAACCGACGCCATCATCCCGATGGGCGAATGGGCGCTGCGCACCGCCTGCCGCGACGCCGCCGCAGGAAAGATTCCCGGCACCGTCGCCGTCAACCTGTCGCCCATCCAGTTCGGCCGCGACGATCTCGCCGAGACCATCCACGCCATCCTGATCGAGACCGGGCTGTCGCCGCGACGGCTCGAGGTCGAGGTCACCGAGTCCACCATCATGTCCGACCAGAGCCGCGGCCTGCATATCTTGCGCAAACTGAAGGCGATGGGAATCTCCGTGGCTATGGACGATTTCGGCACCGGCTACTCGTCGCTGGCGACGCTGCACGCGTTCCCGTTCGACAAGATCAAGCTCGACCAGTCCTTCGTCAAACGGCTGCCGGAGGACGGCGCGGCGGCAGCGATCGTCCGCACCGTGCTGGCGCTCGGCGACAGCCTCGGGATGCCCGTGCTGGCCGAGGGCATCGAGACCGAGGCACAGTGGAAATTCCTCGCCGATGCCGGCTGCGCCAAGGGCCAGGGCTATCTGTTCGCCAAGCCTGCGAGCCTTGCGCAATTGCCGGCCACGATCACGGCTGCCGCACGCTTCGTCCGCGACGAGACACCTGCCGCGTCGACCATCCGCGCGACGGCGGCGGCCTAGATCATTTTGGTCATCCCGGACAATCTCTGTCTTTCATGTCTCCACAGGCCTGAATCTGTCCGAAGGCGCGAGAGCGTGTTACGCTGCCGGCGTTTCAATCGTCTATTTTCTCACCACGACAGGAGAATGGGATGGCGGACAACAAGAAGAAGGCCGGCGCAGCCGATCGCGCGCTGATCGCATTGAGCGAGGCTTACGAAGTTTCCTACTGGTCCAAGAAGCTGAAGATCACGCCGGCACAGCTCAAGGCCGCCGTCAAGAAAGTCGGGCATTCCGCGCGCAAGGTGGAAGCCTACATCAAGCTGCAGAAGCACAAGGCTGCCGACCGCGCGCTGATCGCGATGAGCCAGCCCTACGAAGTCCGCTACTGGTCGAAGAAGTTCAAGGTCACGCCGGCGAAATTGAAAGCGGCGGTAGCGGCCGTCGGACATTCCTCGAAGAAGGTCGGCGAGTATCTCGCTCCGAAGAAAAAGGCCGCCAAAAAGACTGCCAAGAAAACCGCAAGGAAAACCGCAAAGAAAAAGGCCGCCAGGAAGGCAGCCCCGAAACGCAAATAGGCCTGAGAGAGAGCATCAGCCCCATCGCCTGGGCGCGCCGTCGACCAGAGCGGCGGCCGTGGCGATGGGCTGAGCTTTATTTCAGTAGCCGCAGGTCGCGCAGCGAGACGCAACGGGAGCGTAGTAGGTGCGGGCCGGAGCCACCATCTCGACGCGCTCCTGGGTCGCATATTGCGGAGCGACGCGCTCATAGGCGACGCCTTCGGGGGCAACCATCACGGTCTTCGGCACCATCACGGTGCGGTACTGCGCCGGCGTGCGGTGCGCGATGACGCGGCCCGGCGCGACCATCACGGTTTCCTGCACGGTGCGATACTGCGGCGGCGCGACGACGGCCTGGTACTGCGGCTGGCAGCAGGGCTGCGGCTGATAGCAGCTGTAGCAACCGGCGGAAGCGGCGGTCGGAAGCACGGCGACGGCGAGTGCGGCGGTGAAAGCGGCGGCAATAACGCGATACATGAGAATACCTGCTGGCTTGAGAAAACCCAGGCAAAGCAGCATGCAGCTTCGCCCCCGGTAGAAGTCCTAGCCCAGCGGCGCTTACCGTCAACTTGAGATGGAAATTTACCTTGATGAAGATGACTAATGATTGGTGAAAATTCGTAGCCCGGGTGAAGCGCAGCGCAACCCGGGACCACGCGCACGAATCCCGGGTTGCGCTTCGCTTCACCCGGGCTACGGCTATGTCCGTCAGTTCGCCGCGAAGCAGTAGAACAGGCCGTCACCGCCGGTGCTCTTCAGGTCGGCCTGCGAGCAGCCGCCGTCGTTGCCGCGCGACGGATGCGACGTATTCCAGGACTTCGAGGCGTCGTCGTCGCGCAGCCCGATGCGATCGGAATGTCCGACCATCGCAGACCCCTGCGTCGAGCTCGTCCAGTTCTTGCAGGTGCGGTCTTCGCCGGCAGCGAACGCCGAGCCATCGGCCTGCGAGCCCGTCAGCACGTCGTGGCGGTTCGGCGTGTCGCCGCGGCCGTTGATGACATCGCCCTTCTCGCTCAGCGCGCTCTGCTTGGTGAGCGCATTGTTGCCGCTGTGCAGGTCGGCAACGTCCTTGGCCACCACCGTGCCCTTGGCGTTCTTCCACGGCCCCTTGCCGATCCGGTCGCGCGCATTCACCGCGGGCGCGCCATCGGCAGCCTGCGTCGACAAATAAGCGCGCCAGGTCTTGGAGCCGGAGCCCGCCGCCTGCGCCAGCGTCTGGCAGTGATTGTCGGCGCCGGCGAGACCGCCGAGATTGCCGCCATTGCCGATGCCGTTGCTGGTCAGGAAGAAGCTGGTGTCGGCCGATTGCGCCTGCGCGGCGCTTCCGGGAACGGCGATCACGGCAAGCGCGAAACATGCCGATGCGACGAGTTTGGCAAAGCTGTTCATTGAAATTCTCCCTGTTGTTGCTTGGCGCAATTATCAACCCGTTGGGGAGGCCATTATTCCGGCCCGCCGCGGCGCAAGGCAAGGGCAGACGTGCGGCAAACGAAAAAGGCGCCGCGGAATGAACCACAGCGCCTTTGACGTTAACTTGCAGGCGATCAGCTGGTCTGCTGGATCGCCGAGAGCTCCCAATGCGCGCCGCGACGGCGGGCGAAGGTCCACACTTCGGTGGCTTCGATCGGCGTTTCGCTGCCCGCGACCAGACGGCCGGTGGTGCGCTCAATCGTCTTGTCGACCAGCGAGAACCGCATCGCCACGCTGGCGAAATCGGTCTCGCCTTCGCGCCATGCTTCCGCCAGGTCGCCCTGCAGCAGCTTGACGTCGGTGACCTTGTTGACGTCGTTGCGCGCCTTGTTCTCCGCGAGATCCTTGGAGAAGTAGGAGGCCATTTCCGGCGTGGTCAGCGTTTCCAGCTTGGCGACGTCCTCGTTCGACCATGCGGCCTGGACCTCACCGAGCAGGCGCTCGAAGGCTTCGTAGTCGGCGGGCAGGATTTCCAGCGGCGCGCTGCCCGATCCGAGGCCAAAGCCGAGGCCGGAGCGGAAGCTGGTCTGGCCACCCGGGCCTTCAGCCGGTCCGCTGGCAGCGGGGCTGGAGGCATAGGCGTTCGCCGGGGTATGGCGGCGCTGCCACCAGGACATCGCCAGCCGCACTACGATGATGATCAGGCCGATCTGCAGCAGGAGCCCGATGATCGACGAGAGACCACCGAGACCCGAGAACAGGCTGCCGCCGGTCAGCATGCCGAACAGGCCGGCGCCGAGGAAGCCCATGGCGAGACCGCCGAGCATGCCGCCCATCATTCCGGGCCGGTTGAAGAAGCCGCCCTTGGCCGCGCCGGCAGCCGCCGGGGCGCCCACTCCGGCCGAGCCCGGCTGGGTGAAGGTACGGTTCATCGGCTGCGCCGCGCCCGG